>CAZQVW010000006.1:0-23008 GCA_964596865.1 uncultured Bacteroidaceae bacterium | reverse complement strand
TGATATGAATGCCGTTGCGCTCCATAAATATATAAGGAGCCATTGCAGGATTCCACTTTCTTTTCATGTGGCCGAAGTGGCAACCTGCTTCCAAAAGTTGGTCGAAATTTGTTCTTGACATAATAAATTTGTTGTTTACTTTCTTTTTTGGTTATCTTGTGTTTCTAACCCAACCGCCGGGTAGTTTGCCACCCTCTAATGCATCGATAACATTATCTTATTGCACTATAGATTTTTTGCCGAAAGAGTGAGCAAAGTCGCGGCAGTTTAGATTCTAAACTATTTTCTCAACAAACATAGCGCGGGGGCATAAAGGATTGAGGCGCAATTGCCATACCATTTGGCAATAATCTGATTGCCACAAAGCCCCTGCACGATGTCCAACTAACGCTTGCTGAATTGGAATCTGCGTCTTGCCTTGGGGCGTCCTGGTTTTTTCCTTTCCACCTCGCGGCTGTCGCGTGTCATAAAGCCTTGCTTGCGAAGGGCCGACTTATCATCGGCATTAATCTTCACCAACGCGCGGGCAATAGCCAAACGAGCGGCTTGGCTCTGACCGGTGAAACCACCGCCCACGATATTTAGCTTGATGTCGTATTTATCTGCGGCTTCCAGAGTCTCCAGCGGTTGCTTCACCACATACTGGAGGATGGCAGAAGGGAAATATTCGGTGATGTCGCGCTTATTGATTGTAATCTTACCGGAACCCTCGGTAACATAGACGCGTGCTACGGCGCTCTTGCGGCGGCCTAATGCATTTATTACTTCCATGCTCTTCTCTGTGTTTATTTATACTGATTAATATCGATTACCTTAGGCTGCTGTGCCTCATGCTTGTGATCGGAGCCTTCATATATATAAAGGTTGCCCAAGAGCTTAGCGCCCAACTTGTTTTTGGGCAGCATACCTTTCACCACACGCCTAAGCAGACGGTCGGCTCCATTGGGCTTTGCCATAATGCTGGCGGGAGTATGCTCCCTCTGACCACCAGGATAGCCTGTGTAGGAATAATAAATACGCTCTGTCCATTTTTTACCCGTCATCTTCACCTTGTCGGCATTGACAATAATCACATTGTCGCCGCAATCCACGTGAGGAGTGAAGTTGGGCTTATACTTGCCGCGCAAAAGTTTTGCAACCTTTGAGCCCAGACGACCCAGAACCTGGTCTGTGGCGTCCACTACAACCCATTCTTTCTGCACTGTCTCTTTGTTGGCAGAAATGGTTTTGTAACTTAAAGTGTTCACTTCAATTGTTGTTTAATTGTTACTACTAATCGCATCTCCCCTGCGCCTCAAGCCGCACCGCTCGGCCAAAAGCGGGCACAGCCATACGCCGAAGAGACACCTTTTCTTTTCAGAGGCCCTTACCATTTCAGGCCCGTTGATAATAATCGGCGCGCAAAATTACATATTTTTCCTAAATTGGCAAAGCCAGCGCAACCTTTTCTCATTTCTGCGGCAGAAAAAAATTATTCCTGCAATACAAAAATGCCAACACACACAGTTCCCATTATATTTTTGCCCTCCAAACGTGTTCTACAAGACAAGAATATTCCCTGTACACCATCGGCATACAGGGAATACGAGCAAATTATTTTATAATTGGAGCGATAGTATCTATCTTCCAAGCATTTGAGCAGAATCTATCTGATGAAAAGCAATTCGCGATACTTGGGCAGAACCCACAGTTCGTCTTCCACGATGAGCTCCAGCTTATCCACATGATAACGGATGGTGTCGAGATAGGGCTGAACGGTGTCGTGGTATTGTATGGCTTTCTCGCGCTCGCTTTCAATCTTATTAGCCACCTTGCGGGCCTCCACCATAGCGTGTACCTGCTCGATAATGGTGGATGTGTGGCGAGAAATGTCGCGAATGATGTTCATATTGTCGGCATTGAGCTTATCAGCCTCATCCTTAGGGAACGTGGCGGCAATCTTCGACACGTTGTCAATCAACAAGCTCTGATATTTCGTGGCCACAGGGATAATTTGATTTAGAGCCATGTCGCCCAGCACGCGCGCTTCGATTTGGATTTTCTTGGTGTAGGTGTCCCATTTGATTTCGTTGCGGGCTTTGAGCTCCAGTTTATGCATGACATTTTGGTTCTCAAACATTTGGATGCTGGCGGAGTCAAGATAGCGGTCGAAGATGAGGGGGCAGGAGGTCTCGCAGTCGAGGCCGCGTTTTTTGGCCTCGGCTTTCCATTCGTCGGAGTAGCCGTTGCCCTCAAAGTGGATAGGTTTGCAGGCACGGATGTCGTCTCTGAGCACACGGATGATAGCGGTGGTCTTATCCTCGCCCTTGGCTATATGCTCATCCACGCGGGCTTTGAAAGAGGTGAGAGCCTCGGCCACAGCGGTGTTGAGCACAGTCATGGCCTCGGCACAGTTGGCCTGAGACCCCACGGCGCGGAATTCAAAGCGGTTGCCGGTGAAAGCGAAAGGCGAAGTGCGGTTGCGATCGGTGGAATCAATCTTGAGGTCGGGTATCTGGGGAATATCCACGGTGAGCGCTTTGCTGCCCTTGATAGACACCATTTCGTCATTGGCGGAATTTTCCACTTTTTCCAGCACCTCGGAAATCTGCTTGCCCAAAAAGACGGAGATGATAGCGGGGGGAGCCTCGTTTGCACCGAGGCGATGCTGGTTGCTGGCGCTCATGATGGAAGCCTTGAGCAATCCGTTGTGCTTATACACGGCCATCAGCGTCTCCACGGCGAACACAAGGAAGCGGAGGTTATCCTGCGGCGTCTTGCCGGTGGCGTGGAGCAACGTACCGGTGTCGGTAGACAGCGACCAGTTGGCATGTTTGCCACTACCATTGATACCGGCGAAGGGTTTTTCGTGTAGCAGGCAGCGAAAACCGTGCTTACGGGCAATCTTGCGCATCAAAGACATGATGAGCATATTATGATCCACAGCCAGATTGCATTCCTCGTAGATTGGAGCGAGCTCAAACTGGTTGGGGGCCACCTCGTTGTGGCGTGTCTTGCAGGGAATTCCCAATTCCAGGGCCTGAATTTCCAAATCCTTCATAAATTCGGCCACGCGGTCGGGGATAGCTCCGAAATAGTGGTCTTCCATCTGTTGGTTTTTGGCAGAATCATGGCCGAGGAGGGTGCGACCGGTGAGCAGGAGGTCGGGGCGCGCAGCATAGAGGCCCTCATCCACGAGGAAATACTCTTGTTCCCAGCCAAGATTGGCCTGCACTTTCGTTACATTCTCATCAAAGTATTTGCATACGGCAGTGGCGGCTTTATCCACGGCGGCGAGGGCCTTCTTCAGCGGAGCTTTGTAATCCAGGGCCTCACCGGTGTAGGAGATAAAGACGGTGGGAATCATCAGTGTGTCGCCAATCACAAAGACGGGCGAAGCGGGATCCCAAGCACTGTAGCCGCGGGCTTCAAATGTGGAGCGAATACCGCCGGAGGGGAAAGAACTGGCATCGGGCTCCTGCTGCACCAGGGATTTGCCGGTAAATTCCTCAATCATACCGCCCTTGAGATCGTGCTCGATGAACGCGTCATGCTTCTCGGCGGTGCCTTCAGTGAGAGGCTGGAACCAGTGGGTGATATGCGTCACTCCAAATCCTTCCGCCCAGCGCTTCATTCCGGCGGCAATCTCGTCGGCCACGGAGAGGTCGAGGCGAGTGCCGTTTTCGATGGCGTCGCACAGTTTGTTGTAGGTATCCAACGAGAGATACTTGAACATCTTTTCTTTGTTAAAGACATACTTGGCGAAATACTCGGAGGGACGCTCCTTTGGCGCCTCCACATCCATGGCTTTCTTCTTGAAAGCCGTCTCCACTACATTGAATCTCAATCTTGCCATAAACAGTGGTTTTATAATTGTTTTCTTATTTTCGTTTGTACTGAGTTAGAGTTGTTTGCGAATCCTATCCATCGCCTCAAGGCAGTCTTGACGCCTGCCGAAGGTGGTGAGGCGGACATAGCCTTCCCCGCTGGGGCCGAAGCCCACGCCGGGAGTGCAGACAAGGTGGGTGGAGGACAAGAGGTGGTCGAACATATCCCAGCTGCTCATGCCATTGGGCGTCTTCAGCCAGATATAGGGTGCGTTTTGTCCGCCATAGGTCTCTAATCCTATCTCGTGGAGCGCCTCCAGCATGATGCGGGCGTTCTCCATATAGTAATCGATGGTCTCCTTCACCTGCTTGCGCCCCTTTTCACTGTACACAGCCTCGGCGCCGCGCTGGGTAATATATGATGTGCCGTTGAATTTTGTGCTTTGGCGGCGCTCCCACAAAGGATTTAGCTCCATGCGCTCACCATTGGCGGCGAGGGCTTTCACAGCCTCCGGCACAACGGTATAACCGCAGCGCACACCCGTGAAGCCGGCCGTCTTTGAGAAACTATGAAACTCGATAGCACACTCCTTGGCGCCCTCAATCTCATAAATGGAATGAGGAATCTCGGGATCACGGATATAAGCCTCGTATGCAGCGTCATACATTATCAGCGACCCGTTTTCCCGTGCATAATCCACCCACTTTTTCAACTGCGGGCGGGTGATAACCGTGCCAGTGGGGTTGTTGGGATAACAGAGATAGATAATATCCACGGGCTTATCGGGTATGGCGGCCACAAAGTGGTTTTCGGCCGTACAGGGCATATAATGGATATTAGAGAATTTGCCGTCAGTCAAATCGCCCGCCCTGCCGCACATCACATTACTGTCGATATAGACAGGATAGATGGGGTCGGTAACGCCAATCGTGTTGTGGAGAGAAAGGATGTCGCCGATATTACCGGTATCGCTCTTGGCGCCATCGTTCACAAAGATTTCGTTCTCCTTGAGGTCGATTCCGCGCGGTTGGAAATCGCCCTTGATGATTGCTTGACGCAGGAATGCGTAACCGTGCTCGGGGCCGTAGCCGCGAAAGGTCTTCTCATCAGCCATCTCGTCCACAGCGCGATGCATTGCCTCGATTACAGCAGGGGCCAGCGGTTGCGTAACATCGCCAATGCCCAGAGAGATTACGCGGGCCTCGGGGTGGGCGTCCTTAAAGGCGGCCACTTTCTGCGCCACCGTTACAAAAAGGTAGCTCTTTTGGAGCTTAAGGAAATTATCATTCAGTTTAATCATAGTATCTCTGTTTTTTGTAGGCAGGCGAGGCTTTTAGGGTGGGAAAGACGCGATTTTACTACCGCATGACCCGAGATACCCTGTGCCTTACCTTATATTATTATTGTCACACCTTATATTATTATCGCTACACCTTATTATAATTGCTACACATTATATATAATACCTCCTATTCTCATTCTTCCGCCGTTATCTCGCCTTCAAAGACTGTCTGGGCGGGACCTGTGAGAAAGACAGGACCGTTTCCATCCCAATCAATCTCCAAATCACCGCCGTCCATGCGGATAACGGCATGGCCTTGAGCCCTATGAGAGAGGATTGCCGCCACCGCAGTGGCGCAAGCGCCCGTTCCGCAAGCCTGAGTGATACCACTGCCGCGCTCCCACACCCTTGTGCGGAAAACGCCATCGCCCTTGGGCTCGGCAAACTCGATATTACACCGTTCGGGAAAGATTTCGGCCGTTTCCAGCACGGGCCCTTCCTTCTCCAGTGCCACATTATTTATATTATCCACGAAGATTACGAAATGGGGGTTGCCCATACTCACAAAATAACCGTCGTATTGCCCAAGGGATGTGGCGACATGCGTGGGCATAATCGGCATTTTAGGCATAATAGGCTCATTATGCCCATTAAGCCCACCTTTTGCATCATCCGCGGCGCATTTAGAATCGGCGCCAGCGCTGATTGCATCGGGATTAAACTGTGAGCGGTCATCCAGCGCGGGATTGCCCATATCCACACGGGCCTTATAGACACGCCCCTCGGCGTCTTTCCATACCTTCACCTTCTTGATGCCGGCCAAAGTCTCCACGCTAACCTCATCACCGTTTACAATCCCATTATCCACCACAAATTTGGCCACACATCTCACTCCATTGCCACACATGCGGCCCTCGCTCCCATCGGCGTTGAACATACGCATACGGCAATCGGCCACATCAGAGGGGCAGATGAGAATCAGCCCATCGCTACCGATACCTTTATGCCTGTCGCTCCAAAGGATTGCCTTCTTCTCCGGATGGGCTATGCTCTGCTCCATAGCATTCACATAGACATAGTCGTTGCCTGCGCCATGCATCTTGGTAAAACGGATTGTGTTCATCTTCGTGTTCGTTTCGTTTATTATTTTCAATGCAAAATTAGCATTAATCTTTCATTTGTCAATAAAATTCCGCGGTTTTCTTAAATATTTCTACGTTTTCAGCCCAGCTTCTTTATAAAACTCACTGACACGACAAAAATTCCGCAAATTTGCAATATGCATTGAGCAAATAAAGAGGCCCCTCGCGGGATTGGGGGCAAGGGGCCTTGTATCATTGTTCGTCATAGCGACTGGTGAGGGAAGCGTAAGCGTCAATGCGGCGGTCGCGCAGAAATGGCCACCAGCGCCTCACCGCCTCACTGCGACTTAAAGACACATCCACCACCTCCACGGCCTCTTTATCTTCGGGCAACCGGCAAAGAATCTCGCCCTGCGGCCCACACGCGAAACTGCTACCCCAAAAGACTATGCCGTCCTTCTCATTATGCGGGTTTGGCTCCATCCCCACCCTATTCACGGCCACCACGGGCAATCCGTTGGCCACAGCATGACCGCGCTGCACCGTAGTCCACGCCTCTCTCTGGCGCTGCTGCTCGGCAATTGTGTCGCGCGCGTCATAACCGATAGCAGTGGGATAGATTAGCACCTCCGCTCCGCGCAAAGCCATCAGTCGCGCAGCCTCGGGATACCACTGATCCCAGCAAACCATCACGCCGAGAGTGGCAATGCTGGTATGGATGGGCACAAAGCCCAGGTCTCCCGGGGTGAAATAGAATTTTTCGTAATACCCGGGGTCATCGGGGATATGCATCTTGCGGTAGCGGCCGCATAGCGAACCATCGCGGTCGAAGACAAGGGCCGTATTGTGGTAGAGACCGGCAGCCCGCTTCTCAAACAGCGAACAAACCAAAACCACACCGTTATCCTTGGCCAACTGTGAGTAGTGCTGCGAGGCCAAGCCGGGGATTGGCACCGCCAAATCAAAAGCATCCACATCCTCCTCTTGACAGAAATAGAGCGTGTCGTGCAATTCTTGCAACACCACCAAGTCTGCGCCCATCTTTTTGGCTTGCCCCACAGCCTTATCCAATCGGCGGACATTATCTTCCACATCCGCCGTATTGTGCTGCTGCACCATAGCCACTCTTATCATCTTCTCGCTCATGCGCCACGTGATTTTTTCCGACCGCAAAGTTAGGCATTTTTCCCCACACCCCGCCCCGCGTCATTAAGAAGTTGTTGAAAAGGCGCTTATTTATCTACCACGCACAGATTTAGAGCACCGGCGCAGGATTGCGCAGAGTCGCGGGAAAAGGGCCGAACGAATGCGCAAACCCGCCCCTGCATGGCCAATAATCAACACTTATCTTATTTTATAATAACACTTATCTTATTTTAGTAGACAGCAATAATTGTTTCTCCACCCGTTGTGGTTTGATTTTTTCGCGTTGCGGAACAGAAATTTCCCCACACGGGGCGAATTTTCCGCGCCCTAAAGCTAACGCACCGAGGGGAGTGCTGCTGCGCACCGAAGGGAGTGTTGCAACACACCGAAGGGAACGCTGCTGCGCACCGAAAGGAGCGTTAGCTTTATGGCGCAGTTTTTCATCGTTTGCTCGGGGAAAAGCGGCATTTGCTCGGGGAAAAGCGGTATTTGCTCGGGGAAAATGGGCGCAAGATGCCGTTTAGTGTATTTTAAGACGAAGGAAGGGGGCGAAAGGAAGTTATTTAGTAATTTTGCAAGATAATATATTAGGCGCAGTGGGCACAGGCCTCATTATGCACGGCTAAATGTGTGGCTGAATTACAAGATGTTGGACTTTTTCAGCAGCCTCGGCCGTAACACCACCTTATTATAAAAGCTCCTGCCCTACCCTGCGCCAGCGATAAACATTAGAAATATGAGTAGTATCAGATATTCCTTTATTATACCGGTGTACAACCGGCCGGACGAGGTAAAAGAATTATTGGAGAGCCTCACCCACCAAACCGTTGGCGGGCAATTGGGAACGAAAGAGAAGTTATCCTTGTCTGGCGGGAAGGATTTCAAATCCAGTGAAAAAGTTTCTTTGCCGGACGGAGAGTCTGCAAAATCCAACGGAAAGAAATCTTCACACGACGGAGAGTCTGCAAAATCCAACGGAAAGAAATCATTGCCGCGGAAGATGGATGACGTAGAAGTGGTGGTAGTGGAAGACGGCAGTCAGAATCGTTGCGAAGATGAGGTGGACCAATACAGAGACAAGCTCAATATCTCCTATTATTATAAGGACAACTCGGGGCCCGGCCAGACGCGCAATGTGGGCGCTAAGCGAGCCAAGGGGGAATATCTGATATTTCTGGATTCGGATGTGGTCTTGCCCCCGGGCTATTTAGACGCCCTCGACAAGGCGCTCGCCCGTAAGCCCGTGGATGCTTTCGGCGGTCCCGACAAGGCCAACAGTTCGTTTACGCCGGTGCAGAAAGCCATCAGTTATGCGATGACCTCCTTTTTCACCACGGGCGGCATCCGTGGCGGAAAGAAGAAGATGGATAAATTCTACCCCCGTTCTTTCAATATGGGCATCAAGGCCACTGTCTATGATGCACTGGGCGGATTTTCGCGCATGAGATTTGGCGAGGACATCGACCTCAGTATCCGCATCTTCAAGGGCGGATATAAATGTAGGCTGATACCGGAAGCGTGGGTATGGCATAAGCGGCGCACTGACTTCCGCAAATTCTGGCGACAGGTGTTTAATTCCGGCATCGCCCGCATCAACCTATACAAGAAGTACCCCGACAGCCTTAAGGTGGTACATCTATTGCCTATGGTGTTCACCGTGGGCGTTATCTTCCTAATGATACTGATTATTGGCGGACTGGCCGCATTCTTTTTCAGTCCCGACCACATGACAGCCGCCTTTGGGTTTGCCTGCGCGGAGATAGGGGTGGCGCCGTTGCTCTTGTTCTCACTTATGATCTTCGTGGACGCGTCCGCAAGGAACAAAAGTGCGTGGA
This sequence comes from uncultured Bacteroidaceae bacterium, assembly GCA_964596865.1. GTDB lineage: Bacteria > Bacteroidota > Bacteroidia > Bacteroidales > Bacteroidaceae > UBA6382. The sequence continues at coordinate 13,856 of CAZQVW010000006.1, read as the reverse complement.
TAGGCCTATTGTCAGTGAGAGCCGCTTTCACCCAGTTGATGGGATATGGGTGCGGCTTTCTGAAAGCGTGGTGGCACCGCTGCGTAAGAGGCAAAGGCGAAATAGAAGCATACAAAAAGACGTTCTATAAATAAGGCTTAAACCGCCAATATCAACCAATAAGCCGTTTTGGGCAAACCAACATAATTTTTCTGCAAACAATCACACACATTTTATAAACAAAGATACATTATGGACATCAACACTACGGAACAAAACAACACCCCTGTGGAAGACAACAATAAGACTGTGGAAGACAAGATTGTGGACGTATTGCGCACCGTATACGACCCCGAGATACCGGCCAATATCTACGACCTCGGCCTTATCTATAAGATTGATTACAACAAGGAAGACCAGTCGCTCGACCTCGACATGACGCTCACCGCACCCGGATGCCCCTTGGCCGATTTTATCATGGAGGACGTCAGGCAAAAGGTGATGGGCGTGGAGGGCGTGAAGACGGCGCAGGTGAACCTTGTGTTTGAGCCCGAATGGACCCCCGATATGATGAGCGAAGAAGCAAAGGCCGACCTCGGATTTATGTAGATAGATGAAGACCTACTTCCTTACCGACGCCCATTTCGGTTCGCGCGCCATCCCCAATGAGAAAGGGCGCGAGAGACGGATGGCGCAATTCCTATATAGCATACGCGATGAGGCCAAAGCCATCTGGATGCTGGGGGATATGTTTGATTTCTGGCATGAATACCGCCTCACTGTGCCCAAGGGATTTACTCGCTTCCTCGGAATGTTGAGCTATCTCACCGACCACGGCGTCCAAATCCATTATCTCACCGGCAACCACGACCTCTGGATGCACGACTACCTGGAAAAGGAATGCGGCGTAATCCTCCACAAAGAAAAGCTCGTGCCCGCCAATATCGATGGCCACCATTTCCTGTTGGCCCACGGCGATGGATTAGACGCAAAAGACAAGCACTACCTCATGCTGCGCAGGATGTTTCATAGCAAGGTGTGTCAGCGCCTGTTTGCCGCCATCCATCCACGCTGGGCATTGGAAATGGGGTATAAATGGGCCGCGCATAGCCGCCTGAAGCACGAGGGACAGGAGGGAATCGCCATCCCCGAAGACCAAGACGGCACCCTCGCCTTCGCCCGCGAATACGCCACCTCCCATCCCGACACCGAGTATTTTATCATCGGCCATCGCCATATCGACCAGCAATCGACCCTGCCCAACGGAGGGCGGTTCATAGTCTTGGGAGACTGGATCAAAAAATTCTCTTACGCCGAATTTGACGGCAACGACCTCACAATTTCGCATTACGCAGAATAACCTCTGCTTTCACTAAGAAAAAGAATCTGTTATGAAGAAGTATTTAGGAATAGTCTTGATATTTTTAGTTGGAATGGTGGGCGCACAGGCGCAATCCTATTCAAAGTTATATAAAGAGGTGGCAGAAGCCTATAAGCGCGATTTGCCCAAGACCGCCATCGCCTCGCTCGACCGTATCATCAATAAAGCGCAACAGCAGGGCGACGCCGACCAACTATTAAAGGCTATGATGGCAAGGATGCAGGCCTCATTGCAAATCTCGCCCGATAGCGCCGAAGCCCTAATGCCCCGCTTCATACAGATTTGCGAGAGCCAGACCAGTGAGCCCGCGCAAAGCATCTACCAGCTCGTCTTGGGTTGGCTTCTTCAGAACCAAGACAACCGCCTCCACCCCTCAAGCTCTGATAGCGCCTACATCGCGTTTTCGAAGGCCGTGAGTAATCCGCAAGCACTTTGGCAATCCCGCACCAAGGATTGGAGCGCCATCCTCGAAATCGGCAAGGACAGCCGCATCTACAATGACGATATGCTTAGCGTGGTATTCCCCTTTGCTGCAGACCTATTGCGCCGCCTTAACACCAACAAGGGCGACTCCCTTTCCGCGCAAACCATGCACAAGGAAATCCAAATCTACGCCAGCCACGATATGCCCGCCGCCCAGATGACGGCAATGATTGATTCCGCCCGCATCTGTGGCGCTCAAGACTCCGCATTCTATTCTTCGCTGATTAAGAAATTTGGCGCCCTCGAGGATATTTCGCAAGCCTATGTGTGGATAGCGAAAAATAGCGATGATTCCACCGCCTATGCCGTGGCCAACGAAGCCCTCCGGAGCTATTCCCGCAGCAAGGACGCCAACGCATTGAAAAACATCATCCTGCGCCTCACCCAGCCCAACGCCAGCATCACCACTACCACCAAAGGCGACAGTCTGGTCATCGCAATTTCTCATACCAACCTCAATGAAATCACGCTCGGCCTATCCCCAACGCCTTACGCCGCCTGCTCGCCCCAAATTCTCAATATCAAAGACCGCGATTACCGGCATCTGTATTCCAATCCCGTCGTGGAGAAAAGAATCCGGCTCACGGCCTCCGACCCTTGGCAACAGGTGAGCGATACCATCAAGATTGCTCGCCCCAAAAGCGGCGTATATATAATAAAGGTGGGCGCCCCCAATATTCAGGAGCAATATTCCCTGTATTACGCTTCGCGCTTGGCCGTTATCCAGCTCCCGTTGCCGGAGGAAAAGGTGAGAGTGTGCGTTGTGGACGCCCAAAGCGGTGAACCACAGGCCAACGCCGCCATCAAGACCGCCACACATAACGGCACTACCACCTCTTGGCAAACGCTCCACACAGACCTCAACGGCGAGGCCGTCATTCCATCGCCGCGCGCCGAGGTAGACCTCTATCCCATCACACCAGCGGATAGCGCTCGGCCCGCCGTCAGTCTTATTCGCAGTTATTCCTATAGTTGGGACCGCATAAACAGCGACCGCTACGCCTCCATTCATACCGATCGCGCCATCTATCGCCCCGGGCAGAAGGTGAAAGTGGGCGGATTCCTATATTCCAAAACGGGAGACAGCACCGCCGTCATCCCCGGCGCTCCCATCACCCTTACCCTCCACGATGCCAACGGCAAGAAGGTGGAAAGTGTCTCCACCCTCACGGATGAATTTGGAGCTTTCGGCACAGAATACACCCTGCCCCAGCATTGTCTGAACGGCACCTTCTCTATCCGCCACGAAAGGGGCTATGCCTCCTTCAAGGTGGAGGAATACAAACGCCCCAACTTCCGGATTACACTCCTTCAGCCCACCCATGGGTATTCTCTGGGCGACACAGTGCTTATCCACGGCAAGGCCGAGACCTATTCAGGCTTCCCATTGAGCGAGACGAAGGTAGTTTGCTCCACAGTGCGCAACGGCAGTTGGTGGTACCGCTCACCGTATTATGCAGGTTCGCTCACCACGCAGAAAGACACAATTATCACCGATAAGGAGGGCAAATTCACTGTCCGCGTGGCGCTCACCGCCCCCAAGAAGGAGAAAAGGCAGTATTATTGGCCGCAATTCTATTCCTTTACCCTCACCGCCCGCGCCACAGCCCTTGACGGAGAAAGCGAAGAAGCCTCCCTGCGCCTCTCGGCTGGCACTGCGAAAGCCTCTGTTCAGACCAATATCCCCGATATGCTCTGTCGCGAACGCCCCTCGCGCCTCACCGCCACGCAAACCAACAGTGCGGGACAACCTGTTGAGGGCAAAGGAAAATATGTCCTCTACACCGGTTCGCATTCGCTCGAACAAATAATCAGACAGCTCCACAGAGATAGTCTTTCTCGCGCAAATGGAGGTTCTTCTTCCGCAAATGGGGAGTATTCCGCCGCAAATGGCATTGGCAATAAGACTTCCGCCACAGTCCTTTCCGCAATGAGGAGCGGGCAAGTCTGCTTCCAAAAGACCGGCGGGCTGGATTCGCTCTTTTCTCTGCCCACGGGAGAATACACCATCGTGATTCGCCCCACCGATGACGAGAATCTTTACCACGCTTTCGCCAAGACATTCACAGTTTTCTCGCTTTCCGACAATAAGCCCGCCTCCTCAACTCCGCTTCAGCTTTGGCAAAGCGGCGATTTCAATAAGCAGGACACTGTGGACGTGCTCCTTTCCACTGCGCTCCTCAACACGTGGCTTCATTACGACATCATGGCCGGCGAGCGCCTTGTTCATAGCGAAAGAATAGCCGTTTCCGATACAGTCATGCGCTTCCGCTACCATTGGGACGAAGATTGGAAAACCGGCGCCCACATCCAATTTGCCGTATATCGCGACGGCAAACTCTATACTCGCTCTTTGGTATTGACAAAGCCCGTGCCCCACAAGCAATTACAGATTAAGTGGGAAACATTCCGCGATAAGCTCCAGCCAGGCTCCTCCGAGACGTGGACATTACGCATTACAAAAGACGGAAAGCCCGTTAGCGCCTCCGTTTTGGCCACGATGTATGACGCTTCCTTAGATAAGTTCGCGCCCCACGCCCTGAATTTCTCCCTAAGCTACCCCCGCTTCGTGCCGCGCCTCAATTGGTCGTTCACCTACCCGTCTTCTTTCTACACAAATCTAACAAAAGACCTCGTCCTCCACACAGAAACCGAGCGCAACTACACTCATTTCTCGCTCTTCAGCCCCTTCCCCTACTCTCTTACCGGAAGTCTGCGCGGCTTCTCAACAAGACACAACGGCATTACACTAATGCACAAGAACACAATGCTCCAAGATGTGGCGTTTGGCAAAACCGCACCACTTATGGCGATGGCCAGTATGGATAGAGTGGCCGCCGACTCAGTCGTTGCGGAATCCGCTCCCGCCAACGGGAACAGCGAGGCCGCGCAAGAGGCGAAATTGGGGAATGCCGACATCTTAAATAACGCCGCGCTGCGCTCCAATTTCTCCGAGACGGCCTTCTTCGCCCCTGCGCTCCGCACCGATACCAACGGCGAGGCTCGCATAGAATTTACCCTGCCCCAAAGCCTCACGCGATGGAACTTCCGCGCACTGGCTCACACTCAAGACCTCTGTTACGGCACCTTAGACACCGTAGCCGTGGTCTCCAAACCATTTATGGTACAAGCAAACATGCCGCGCTTCTTGCGGGAGGGCGACAAAGCCTTTATTGCCGTGAGCATCCGCAACAACGACTCGCTCCCACAGACAGGGCGCATCCAATTTGCCATCATCGATGCCACCACGGGCAAACAACTGTCCCTTATGACGCGTTCTTTCAGTGTGAAAGCCAAGAAAGACACGGCCATAGCCTTCCCCGTGGACGCCAAGGAGGGCCTGCCGCTACTTATCTGCCGCTATGCAGCCCGCAGCCACGATTTCAGTGATGGCGAGCAGCAATATCTGCCCGTCTTATCCTCTATGCAACAGACGCTTAGCACCATACCGTTTACGCTGACCAGTTCCAAGCCCACTATCATCTCCCTAAAATCCCTTGATTACAAGAAAAACTCACCGTGGCAGCGCCTAACAGTGGAATATACCGGTAATCCGGCATGGACAGCCCTCAATGCCCTGCCCTCCACCCTGAATTATCAGACGCATTGCCTCACCCAGATAGCGGCCAACTATTGCGCACTGACCCTATTGCAGAAAATCCTGCAGCAGAACCCGCAGATACGCTCGTTGCTCGCCGCAAGCAAAGACTCTACCCCCGCCGCCATGCTCCCGCTCGCGAATAATACAGCCCTTAAGCAACTCATCCTTAGCGAAACCCCGTGGGTTGGCGCAGCCCACCGCGAAGAGGAGCGACTGGACGGCCTCAAGCAAGACAGCACCACGATGGCGATGAAGCAGGCCACGATGCTGCAACGCCTCCAGCAGATGCAAACCGGAGAAGGCGGGTGGCAGTGGTATCCGGGCATGAAGCCCAGCACATGGCTCACGCTGGACGTGGCCGAAATGCTGGTAAGATTGAAAGCGCTCGCGCCCGCATCATCATCAGACATCATACCGATGCTGAATAAGGCCATCGCCTACCTTGACCGCGAGGCCGCCAACGCCGTGGCCGAGATGAAGAAATATAAACCCCAGACCATCTCCACCCAATGGCTGCGCTATCTTTATATCGTAGCCTATAACGGGCATAATACTGCCGATAGCAAACCCACCGCCACCGCCCAGACCACCAAGCGCACCGCCGATGCCCGCAAATATCTGTTGGAGCGTCTGGATCTTAGTGCTACGGGGTATAATATGTATGACAAGGCCATGGCTGCGTGTGTCCTCGCCGCCAATAAGCGAGAAAAGGAGGCTGCCCTCACCATGCGCAGTCTGCTGGAGCACACAGTAAGTACAGAAACCATGGGACGCTATTTTGATAGTGAGCGCGCGCCATTAGGATGGTCGATGTATCGCATCCCCACACAGATAGCCGCCATCGAAGCCGTGGCGAAAGCGATGCCACAGGCCGCAGACACACTTCGCCAACTCCGCCTATGGCTCTTGCAAAGCAAGCATACGCAAAGTTGGGCCGACCCACTTGTGGCTTGTCGCGCCGTGGAGTGTCTGCTCAGCGATGGGGCACTGGCGTCTCCCACGGCCGTGCCGAATAAATTGGAGATAACGATGGCTAATGGCTCGCGCACAGACCTTCTTAGCGCCAAAGCCACCCCTAATGAAACCCTTACGATTGACCCGTTCGTCCAGATGGGCTACGTAAACGCCACTATTGATGCCGACGGGCTAAAATCCGCGCCCGTTTCCCTGAAGATAGAGCCCTCGGCCGCCAGCGTTGAGCAACAGACCGCCTTCGGCGCCGTCTACCTCCAGAATTGGGTGAAGACCACCAACATAGCGCAAAGCAATAGCGGCATCACGCTCGCCAGTACCCTTTGGATAGAGACCGACACCCCGCAGGAGAAAAACGCCTCACAGTGGACGCCCCTGCGCCCCGACACCAAGCTCCACAAGGGCGACCGTCTGAAAATCCGCTACGAGATAACCACTACGCGCGACCTCGATTTTGTTGGTGTTAAAGACGGACGCGCCGCTTGCCTCGAACCGGCGGAGACCCTTTCGGGATACGACTGGCGCTCGGGCGCTTATCGCGAAGTGGAAGACGCAGGCACCACCTATTTCTTCCAGCATCTGAGCAAGGGCACTCACGTTGTTGAAGCCGTTTATGCCATTGACCGTAGCGGCACTTACACTTCCGCCTCCGCCTCGGCGCAATGCCAATACGCCCCCGAACTTTGCGGGCGCGCCAAGGCCTACACACTCACCATCTTACCCTAATAAATGAACAGACTCACGTTTTCACCCATACTGCCACTGTCGTTATTCGCGACAATAACGCTCTTCTTTTTGTCTTTCACTCCCATAAGGGCTCAGGTAACGCTATTGAAGCAGCAAAGCCTCGCTCATTGGGGCGTAGCTCCGGCCAATTACAGTGGCATCACGCGCGTGGATTCGCTCACCTACGCCGTGATAGACGACAAAAGCCCTTTAGATGGATTCTATCTCTTCACTATCAGTCAGAACACCACCAACGGCAAAATCTTGAGCGTGAGCCGCTCTGCCCTCCACTGCTCATATCCTAAAAATAAGGAAGACAGTATTCTGCGCTCGCGCGCCGATTGCGAAGACATCGTCTTTGTGCCCCACCTCAACACGTTTTTCATAGCGCAGGAGGAGATGGCGCAGGTGAAAGAGTATAAGCGCGATGGTGCTCCCACAGGGCGCAGTCTAAAAATCCCCGAAATTTTCAACCGCGCCCACCAGCACAACAACGGAGGCTTTGAGGCTTTGGCCTACGACCATCATGCACGCGCCTTTTGGCTCACCACCGAAAATGCCCTCCTTTCAGACACGCTTTTCCACGACTATCAGCGCAATCCTATCCAAATGCTGCGCTTAATGCGCTTCGGCGAAAACCTCCAGCCCAACGGCCAGTGGCTTTATCTCATGGAGCCCACTGCCCGCCCTGCCAACAGTCTGTATTACGCCCACGGTGTGTCGGCCATGACCGCCCTGCCCAATGGAAAGTTGCTCATTATGGAGCGTGAGCTCGCCATCCCCAAAAGCTATGTGGGCGGATGGTGCAAAATCCGCGTCTTTATGGTTGCGCCCACCAAGGACATGCGCCTCGCCCCCCACAATCCGGGCACCCCGCCCTATTCCAACTGGACATTGCCCAAGCAAGAGATTTTTCAATTCACCACCCGCATTCTGCCCTTCGCCTCCGACTACGCCAATTACGAGGGTATGTGTCTCGGACCCACCCTTAGCGATGGGCGCCCCACCCTCTTGCTCATCAATGACTCGCAGGCCGGTGCCGGCAACTCTCTTTACCACCTTAAAGACTATATTAAGGTGGCCATTCTCCCCAAAGGTTTTATTGATTAGCGGATAGAATACTAAATTAAGGCGCGATTAAACAGACTATTTGCTCCATAAACGTCCACCTATCCCCACTTGATTGGATTTTCCTCTGCCCAAAATTGCGATAATGCGGGAAAAATCGCACTATCTTTGGCTAACAGAAATCTTTTGCGTACTTTTGCCTTTTAATAACGAGCATAAACTTAATAATAAGGAGCATAATCTTCACCTGAAGCATTCTGCACACCAGTATCAACAATCAAACATACATATAAGCCATGAAAGGTATAGTCTTAGCCGGCGGCAGTGGCACACGCCTCTACCCCATCACAAAAGGTATCAGTAAACAGCTTATTCCTATCTACGATAAGCCGATGGTCTACTACCCCATCTCCGTTTTGATGCAGGCCGGCATTCGCGACATCCTCATTATCTCCACTCCGCAGGACCTGCCCTCCTTCTGCCGGTTGCTGGGCACGGGCGAAGACTACGGCATCCGCCTACAATACGCCGAGCAGCCCTCGCCCGACGGATTGGCGCAGGCTTTTATCATCGGTGCGGACTTTGTGGGCGATGACAGCGTGTGCCTCGTGCTGGGCGATAATATCTTCCAGGGCACAGGACTAATAGACCTGCTTCATCATGCCGTCCACACAGTGGAGACTGAACAAAGGGGCTGCGTCTTCGGCTATCATGTAAACGACCCTGAGCGCTACGGCGTAGTGGAATTTAGCGAAGACGGGCAATGCCTCTCCATCGAGGAAAAGCCCGCAGCTCCCAAGAGCAATTACGCCGTGGTGGGCCTGTATTTCTATCCCAACGATGTATTAAAGATAGCCCGCGAGATTAAACCATCCGCCCGCGGCGAATTGGAAATAACGTCTGTCAATCAAGAATTTCTCCGTCAGAACCGCCTGATGGTGCAAACTATGGGCAGGGGCTTTGCATGGCTGGATACCGGCACCCACGAGAGCCTAAGCGAGGCCTCCACCTTTATCGAGGTAATCGAGAAGCGCACCGGTCAGAAAGTAGCCTGTCTGGAGGAATTGGCCTACGAGCAAGGCTGGATTTCCGCAGACGAATTACGCCGTCTGGCACAGCCAATGATAAAGAATGAATACGGCCAGTATCTCATAAAACTGACGGAGAAAGAATAAGTGGTCTCAATTCTATTAAACATTCAAAAATTACGAATATGAGCACGGGCACAATAAACACGCCAGTATTAAATACATATTGGAGAACAATTAGAAATTGGAATGACACGATGAAAATCGCACTCATTTCCAAAATAAGTGCGTCTCTATTGAAACAAAAGAAAAAAACAAATGCGAAACTTGGCACATTCTTTGGCGTTCTTAAAAACGACGACTTCCCCTCTTCACAAGAAATTCGAAAAATAATGATAGATGACGCCCAAGACATAAACGAGTTTGTTATATGACAAATCATAAATACCTTCTTGATTCAAACATCTGCATCGAATTGCTCAGAGGTAATAACCTTATTAAAGAAAAGGCGCTATCTATTGATATTAGCACTTGCGCAATATCCGTTATCACATTGATTGAATTAAAAGTAGGAGAAGAATTAGCAAAAGCTAATCCTAAAAAATACATCAATCAATATTTAGATAATTTCTTAGAAAGCATCGACATTCTGCCCATTGATTCCGCAATAGATTTGTTTGTAAAAGAAAAGGTGCGCTTGCAACTCAAAGGAACGCCGATACACAACAATTTTGATTTGTTGATTGGATGTACTGCCGTTGTGAATAATTTATTGATGGTCACCGATAACACAAAAGATTTCGCACGAATCAACAATATACAATTAGACAATTGGATTGAATACAAGTAACTTAGAAACATCTTTTCCCAACTTAATTAAACTAACACTTATTATGAGAACCAAGACATTAATGATAACGTTGGCTTGCCTACTCGCATGCCTGACAGGTTGCGCAAAACAAACAGCTAAAAGCTGTGAGACAAAAAATACCACAGCATCCTCAGCAGTCGCAGACGACAAGCAAAAGGATAGCGTCATCGTAAAAACAATCCCTGCGGGATTGCCTGCCGATGAGATCTTGCCCACTATTCTCAAAGACTATAAGGGCCAAGTGGTACTCGTAGATTTTTGGGCTACGTGGTGCGGCCCCTGCATGATGGCAATGAAGCAAATCGACCCTCTTAAGGAAAAATACCTAAGCGAAGGCAAGAATGTGGCTTTCGTCTATATCACCGGTGAGACTTCCCCCTTACAGGCATGGAAGGCCGCCATCCCAGCAATCAAGGGCTACCACTATCGCCTCACCAACAACGATTATAACGCCCTGCTGCGCCTATTGGGTATCCGTGGTATTCCCTCCTATTATATTGCCGACAAAAACGGAAAACATTTCTACGACAATATACAGACAGGCGGCTACCCGGGCGATGATGTCATCCAAGCGCAATTAGACGACGCCCTCAATAAGAAATAAGATTAGAGTAGTTAGATAGGTGATAGAAATAGAATAGAGTAGATGGAGAGTTGATAGAATAGAGTAGTTAGACAATTGAGAGAATATAGTAGACGCTCTTGTCATTTAGATAGAAATAAGGCATTAAACAAGCAAGGCAGGATTTTATATCCGGCCATTAAAACATATCATCTACAGAACAAAAATGATAGAAAAGAAAAATATGAGAAAAAGAACCAGTAGAACTATTTTACAGCCGTTGGCAGTGTCCCTTCTGCTATTATTGTTACCGCTATTGGCCTTTGCTGACGAGGCATTTGTGGAAAAACTGAAAGCCCTGCCGGGCGTAACGAGTGTGAAGCAGGTGGACGACCAAGCCGGATTTGAGGGCCGCTACATCGTAATGATAACCCAGCCACTAAGCCACAAAGATCCCTCCAAAGGCACATTCACTCAACGAGTAATAGTGATGAACCGCGGCGAAAACCGCCCCACCCTGCTCGTTACCGAGGGCTACGCAGCTGGATATGCCGCCGGTCCACGCTATAACAACGAGCTATCCACCTATTTCCTCACAAATATTGTGTTTGTGGAGCACCGCTACTTCGGCGAGTCGATGCCACAGCCTACAGACACCCCACAAAAGGGCGCAATAATCTATAAGGGCATAGATTGGCAATACCTTATCGACCGCGATGCCATGGCCGACCTCCACACCGTTACCTCAGCTTTCAAAACCATCTATCCAAAGAAATGGATTTCCACCGGAATCTCCAAAGGCGGCGAGACCTGCATGGAATACCGCTCCTATTATCCCGAGGACGTGGACATCTCCGTGCCCTACGTGGGCCCGGTTTGCAACGCCGTGATTGATGGCAGGCACGAACCGTTTCTCTGTAATGTGGGCACCGCCCAGCAGCGCCAAACAATAGAAAACTATCAGATAGAACTGCTCAAGCGCAAATCGCAGTTGCTCCCCGATTTCCAAAAGTATTGCGAAAAGAAACATCTCTCGTTTTATATTCCATTAGACCAAGTCTACGACTACTGCGTATTGGAATATTCGTTCTCCCTTTGGCAATGGGGCCGCAAAGTGGAGAGCTTGCCCTCCGTTTCTGCGCCAGATAGCGTGCTACTTCAGAACTTGGTAAAATCCGTGGGGCCGGAATATTTCTCCACCACGGGCGATGTATCGTTTTTCGCGCAGGCCTATCGCGAATTAGGCTATTACGGCTACGACCTCAAGCCCTTCCGCAAATACCTATCCATCAAATCCGCCAAACATTACGTGCGCGATGTAATGCTGCCGCCCGAATTGCGCTCCATCCACTTTGACAAGACCCTTTCCAAGCACATAACCTCTTGGCTGCAGCATAACGACCCGCGCATGATCTGCATCTATGGCGAAACCGACCCGTGGACTGCCGCCGGAGTAACGTGGCTCAAGCAATACCCCAAGAAAAACCTGCACGTGTTCATCAAGCCCGGAGGCTCCCACTCCACACGCATCAACAATATGCCGCCCCAGCAACGCGAAGAGATTTTGGGGTTGCTGTCTGCGTGGCTGGGGGAACCGGTGCGCAAATAAATTCCACGAAAGATTGTGATAGTCAGGCAGATTAAGTCCATTAATCCCACCCGCGCAATCACCACGAGCAGTATTCCGCCTATCAGAACAAACATACTAATATAAATAAGTATCCCGAATGAAACAATTCCTTTATCCCTCCCACCTCGGCAACCTTAATCAGGCCCTCTCCGAAGCCTTTGAAATAAAAAAAGACCATTATAAATTCCAGCAACTGGGCCACAACAAAACACTCTTGCTTATCTTCTTCAACAACTCCCTGCGCACCCGCCTCTCCACCCAAAAAGCGGGCTTCAACCTCGGCATGAACGTGATTGTTTTGGACGTAAACCAAGGCGCTTGGAAATTAGAGACAGAGCGCGGCGTTATCATGGATGGCGACAAGAGCGAGCACCTCTTGGAGGCCGTGCCCGTGATGAGCCAGTATTGCGATGTGATTGGCGTGCGCACCTTTGCCCGCTTTGAGAGCCGCGAGGCCGATTATCAGGAGCAGATACTCCAGCAATTTATCCGCTACAGCGGCAAGCCCGTATTCTCTATGGAGAGCGCCACCGTCCATCCCCTGCAGGCTTTTGCCGACCTCATCACCATTCAGGAATATTGGGCCAAGAGACAGAACGTTGCTCCCACGACACCCCTTTCTCAAATGGGCAAGAAGCCGAAAGTGGTGATGACATGGGCGCCCCACCCCAAAGCCCTGCCGCAGGCCGTGCCAAACAGTTTTGCTCAATGGATGCTCCACGCGGATGTAGATTTTGTCTACACCTGTCCCGAGGGCTACGAATTGGATCCGCAGTTCGTGGGCGATCTTCAGCCCGATTACAACCAGCGCCACGCTCTGGAGGGAGCCGATTTTGTCTATGCCAAAAACTGGAGCTGCCCGGGAGTAACTCGTCCCGAGGATTACGGAAAAGTTATCCTTAAGGATATGTCGTGGACAGTGGATGCCGACCACATGGCCCTCACCAACAACGCCTACTTCATGCACTGTCTGCCCGTGCGCCGCAATATGATTGTTACTGACGATGTTATCGAGGCGCCCACCTCACTGGTCATTCCGGAAGCCGCCAATCGTGAAATCTCCGCCACAGTGGTGATAAAGAAAATCCTGGAAGAATTGTAGAATTTCATCATACCAATATAAAAAGCCGTGCCTTGTGGAAAGAGCCGCGCGGGAAAGCGATTCCTGCCGCCACCACAAGGCACGGCCTTCGCGTTTTACAACAAAACCACACAAAAATAATGTAACAACTGCACGCCATATCCGTCAGCGGGGACGTATCCGTCCGAAATATGCCGACTTTTGTATGGTTTATTAAATTGTATCCGTCCGAAAAGAGCTGACTTGATAGCAGGCTCTTTTCGGACGGATACGCGGGGACAACGAAACAATAGACTTACGCCCGTTCTTTCTACCTTACGCCCCTTAATCAATCATTTCATCGCACTTACCTCTCCTCCAACCTTTTCTTACGCGTAGCCTGTCCCTTGGCGCCATAACCATTACCGGTTATATCTATATATTGCTGTCCGCTAAAAACCGAAACGGCATAAAAATCTTTCTGCGATGCCGATA
>CAZQVW010000005.1:0-25104 GCA_964596865.1 uncultured Bacteroidaceae bacterium | reverse complement strand
TTGAATGTTTTGGAGTTCTCAAATGTGTCAACGATTTTCAGTATAAGACATTTTTGCTCCAAGCTAATAAAAAACGCGCGTTATCACGCAATTCAAACAAAAAAGATTAAATTTGCAGACCGCCAGTTCGCCACAACTATTTCCGAACAAAAAGAAACGGCTTTTCACAACAGAATGTAGCTACTTCGGAACGAAAGGTGCCCATCTCGGAACGGAAAGTGGCTGATTCAGAACAATAAGGCAGCGGCTACGGAACGAGAACGCAGCGCCCGCACTGCAATAACAAGATTGAGATTATGGTATTGAATTATATTTGGGTAACATTCTTTGTGCTCGCCTTTGTGATAGGGTTGGTAAAACTCGTGTTTTTTGGCGACATGGAGGTGTTTCCCAACATTATGAACTCCACATTTGAGACGGCCAAGACCGCCTTTGAGTTGTCGCTGGGATTGACGGGCGTCCTATCCTTGTGGCTGGGCATAATGCGCATCGGAGAGAAGGGCGGCCTCATCAGGGCACTGGCCAAAATCCTGTCGCCCGTGATGACGCGCTTGTTTCCCGACATTCCCAAGAACCACCCCGTCTTCGGCAACATGTTTATGAACATCGCCGCCAATATGCTGGGACTGGACAACGCCGCCACGCCCCTCGGCCTCAAGACGATGGAGGGCCTGCAGGAACTCAACCCCAAAAAGGACACGGCCACCAACCCAATGATCATGTTTCTCGTGCTCAACACCAGTGGCCTGACCATTGTGCCCATCTCAATCCTGGTCTATAGGGCCCAACTGGGAGCGCAACAGCCCACCGATGTCTTTCTGCCCATACTGTTGGCCACTTTCGCGGCCACCGTGGGCGGCATCATCGTTACATCTATCTACCAGAAGATCAACCTACTGAACAAGACCATCCTGCTCACCCTCGGCGGCGCGTGCTTGTGCGTTGCCCTGATTGTGTGGGCGTTCACCGTGATGGATAAAGACACGCTAAACATCGTAACCACCAACGCAGCCAACCTCCTATTGATGATTATCATCATGCTGTTTCTATGGAGCGGCGTGAGAAAGAAAATCAACGTCTACGATGCCTTTGTGGAGGGCGCAAAAGAGGGGTTTACCACCGCCGTGAGGATTATCCCCTACCTCGTAGCGATGCTGGTGGGCATAGGCGTATTCCGAGCCTCGGGAGCAATGGATTGGCTCATACAGGGATTGCAATGGATCTTTGAGCACCTCGGTATCGCCACCGATTGGGTGGGCGCACTGCCCACCGCCCTGATGAAACCGCTCTCGGGCAGCGGAGCACGCGGGATGATGATAGACACAATGACCACCTACGGCGCAGATTCGTTTGTGGGGCGCCTTAGTTGCATCTTCCAGGGCAGCACAGACACCACTTTCTATATACTGGCCGTCTATTTCGGGGCAGTGGGCATCACCAAGACGCGCCACGCCGTGGTGTGCGGATTGTTGGCCGACCTCATTGGCGTCATTGCCGCCATCCTCGTGGCCTACCTCTTCTTCCAGCCGTAGGAAAAGCGGCGGAAAACAACAGGTGTATACGCAAAGCAGAAACATAGCCGGTAAGGGGCGGATTTTATATCTGCCCGAAAAAATGGTGCGGCAATATTCTTTAATTCACCACATTAGCCACATCTTCAATCGGCGGGCAGGTATAAAACTTGCCCCTACAGATTCAAATAATTTGCGGTGAACAAAACGAATACTCTGCGCATACTCCGACATACCCTGATTCTAAAACTAACGACAACAAACAACGATAAAATGCTAATAGACATTATCTTAATCATTCTGGGATTTGTGCTCCTTGTGAAGGGCGGCGACTGGCTGGTGGACGGGTCGGTGAGCATCGCCCACAGAGCCAGATTGAGCGCCATGGTGATAGGCATCACCGTGATGGGATTCGGCACCTCCGCCCCCGAACTGTTTGTATCACTCCAGGCCGCCATCGCCCACAGTCCGGGCCTATGCATCGGCAATGTGGTGGGCTCTAATATCGCCAATATCGGATTAATCCTCGGAGTGACAGCCTTGATATGCCCGTGCATCACGGCTCGGTTTACTCTGAAGGTGGATGTGCCGGTGATGATACTCTCCTGCCTCCTGCTGTCGATTATAGGCATGACAGGCACCATCGGCAGAGCTGCGGGCCTGACGGGGATAATCATACTGGTGGCTTTCACCACTTGGGAGATTAGGCGCTCACGCAGACTCAACAAAGACAACCCCTCTCAGCCAGACCTGATGAAAGAGATGGCCCTATGGAAGGCTATCGGCTTGGTGGTGGTGGCACTGATAGCGTTGGTGGCAGGCGCCAACGTATTGGTGAGGGGCGCTTCCGACATCGCCCGAATTGTCGGGGATGCCGCCGGCGCCAATCCCGCCGACATCGAACGCATCATCGGGCTCACCGTGGTGGCCGTGGGCACCAGTTTGCCCGAACTGTTTGCCTCTGTGATGGCTGCGCGCAAGGGCGAACAAGACCTGGCCGTGGGCAATATCGTGGGCTCCGTAACGTTTAATATCCTCTTCGGAATAGGATTGCCGGCGCTGATTTGCCCCATCACTGGTAGCGACCAAGGATTCCTGCCCCACTATATATTGATGACAGTCCTCGCCGCATTGCTCTGGGTGTTTATGCGCACGCGCTTAACCTTGGAACGCTGGGAAGGCGGAGCCCTACTCCTTATATATATAGGTTACGTGGTGTTCACAGTGGTAGCGTAATTTCTGAAAGCCGCAGGAAAAAGTCCAATATTAGCAACTGTGCCGTACACTTTGGTGTACAAAACCCGCCCCTAAAGGCTCAATCAATCCCCAAAATCAAGGGGCGGAGAAAGAAAAATGGCGGTTAGGAAAATAAAAAAAGCGCATAAGTGTAACTTTCCCGTCCTTGATTCGTTTAATAATTAGAGTGCCATTTAGATGATCGACTTCAACAAAGACGTGATGCCGCTTAAGAACCGGTTATACCGGCTGGCCCTCCGCATTGTGGAGGATCACGCTGAAGCCGAGGACATCACTCAGGAAACTCTCATTCGCCTGTGGGGAAAGTGCGGGACATTAGCCTCCGCCGCCGATGCAGAGACGCTCGGTCTCACCGTTTGCCGCAATTTGGCCATCGATGCCACACGCCGAGTGGGGCGCAACCACGAAGAGCTGGACCCGCAAAGCGAACGATATGCCACCCCAAGCGGCGAAAGCCCCATCGAGACACTCTCCCACGCCGACAGGCGCCAGTTTATAATAACGAAAATCAATCAACTGCCACAAAAGCAACGCTCGGTGGTGCAGCTGAGAGATATAGAAGGCAAAAGCTACCGCGAGATTGCCACCATCATGGACATTAGTGAGGACCAGGTAAAAATAAACCTCTTTCGCGCACGGCAAAACCTCAAAGAGGCTTGTAAAAAAGACAAAGACTATGGATTATAAGTATATAGAATGCTTGGTGGAGCGCTATTTCCGCTGCGAGACCACCGTGGAGGAAGAGCGCATACTGCGCGATTTCTTTCGTCAGGAAGAGGTGCCGCAGCAACTGGCACAATATAAGCCCTTGTTCGCGGCCATCGTGAGCGAGAGCGAGCAAACGGTGTCGGATTCCTTTGACCAGAAGCTGGCACTTCGCCTCCAATCCATTCAGCAGGAGAGCGCAAGCACTAATGCCGACAATAACAACGACATTAAGCAGAATAACAAGCGAGTCCGCAAGGTGCGCTTCGTGAGATTCAACCGTTCACTCTCGCCATTCTACAAGGCTGTGGCCTCGATTGCGCTCATCATCACAGTGGGCGTTACCTCCTCCAAATATTGGAGCTCAAAGGACACCGAGCCGGTCAATTACAACTATTCTTCCTACCAAGATACTTACAACGACCCGCAAGTGGCCTGCGAGCAGGTTACCGGTGCACTGAAAGACCTCAGTGATGCGCTCAAGGGCAGCGGTTTACAAATAGCCGACTCCACCAGCCAACCGGAAAACGCGCAGCCCGCCTCTATCCAGAGCCCGCGCGCAAACGCCAACGCCACAACGGAATAAACCGTAGTAATACTTCCGCCCGCCCCCGTCCGGAATAATAAGTTTTTCTTCAGACGCGCTCAAACTAAGCGTATGCCAGCGAAAGACAAGCACATATAGCCGACAAACGAGGGATCGCAGACAATGCTCAACCACTTCTTCACTGACTAAAAAAAATGCTCCGCATATTTCATAAAGCACTGTTCATCTTTGCTCTGACCTTCATCCCGATTGTTCAGGCCGTAGCTGCTACAGAAAAGGACTTTGTTGCCCAAATGATGGAGGCCATCACCAATCAGCCGGACAGCTATCCCGCCTCCGACTACCGCCAAATCACGGTGAGCCCCACAATGATGAAAAGTGTGGTGGAGATGATGAGCCAAAACTCAAACCACCTCTCCGGCGCAGACGCTCAAAATCAAGAGATTTACTCCCGCCTACTGAAATGCGTGAAAAGCCTGCGAATCTTTCTCGCAAACAATAATCAAAAGGCCTACGCGCGATTAGCTCGCCGCGTGATAAGCAACAATAAAACCATCTACAAAGCCTTTAAGGGCATCTCCAAAGAAGAAAAACGCAACGATCGCCATATATGGACGCGACATTCGGGCGACAAGGTGGTGGAAATCGTTATGCTCACCGAACAAGAACCACGCCAAAAGGCCCTGCAGATACTCAATCTCACCGGCGATTTCACCGACGACTTTATCAGCCTGCTCCTCCAAATGCCGTGATTTGACGTGTCCGGCAAGATAACCAACCATACAGACGAAATATTCTGATACGGGGCATCAGAGAAGAACAAACGCAGACTACCAAGCAAACAAGCGCCGACAAACGCATTCCAATTGCTTACTGCTGAAACAAAAAACGCAACGAATTGTTAAAACTACCGATATTGGTTTCAATCTCTAAAACCTTCACCGCTCTCCCCCCGCGAGAGCAACACAATCCCAAGCCCCGCACCCACATCGATGCGGGGCTTTTTCTGTTGCAATGGGGGCAATTTGCGCCGCCACAGGGCCAAGACAGGAAAAATGCCGCACTATAATTTGTTCATTTCAAACAATTTGGGTAACTTTGCGGCAAAGATGGAAAAAACGAGCATAAAAAATATTATATTCGACTTTGGCGGCGTCATTATGGACCTCAATATCCAGCGCGTCATGGACGAATTTTTAGCATTGGGCGGCAGTAAAGACCTGTTTCCCAAACAATACTCACAGTTTGAGGGCATTTTCCAACTCATCGACCGCGGAGAGATGCCTATCCCCCAATTTTATGACGCCGTGCGCGAGCAGGGGCACATTCCTCACGCCACAGACCAGCAGATACGCGATGCGTGGCTGTCTCTTCTGTGCCCTATACAGGAAGAACGCATAGAGACCCTCAGGCGGCTAAAAGAAAAATTCTCCTTATACATACTCAGCAACGCCAACGCCATACACTGGGATTATATTGAGCACACTCTGATGCGCTATCATGGTGAAGACGTCAATAAATGGTTTCGCAAAATTTTCCTTTCATATAAAATGCACTTGGAAAAGCCCGAACCGGAGATTTATCAGACCGTTGCCAGCGAAGCCAACATCCTTCCGCAACAGACTCTCTTCATTGACGATTCCGAACTCAACACTTCGGCCGCCGCAGCCTTGGGATTCCAGACCCTCCACTCTATAAATGGAGACTGGGTAGCCCTGCTCACTCATCAGCTACTCTCTTAATGCCCTCCTAAACGCGCGCAATCATCCTCAAAAGGAAAATTTAAGTCGCGCAAAAACAACTAACTCCCAACCACCCGCACCATGCAGATTTATCGCAACGTTTTCCACGATGAAACCGCCGATTTTCGCAAAGAAAACGAGGATTTCTATGTGCAGACAATAGGGGTTTTCGATGGCGTGCATGCAGGGCATCGCTTTCTGTTGGGCGAAGTGAAAAAGGAGGCTGAAAAACGGGGGCTGAAATCAATGGTAATCACGTTTAACTCGCCGCCCGCCGCCCTTTTGCGGCCAAACGATGTGCCACCGCTGCTCACCACCACTTCCCAAAAACTGCGATTAATAGAAGAATGCGGAATAGACGCTGTGGCTATGCTGGATTTCACGCCACAGTTGGCCAATATGAGCGCCCGCAACTTCATGCACGATATTCTTTGCCACCGTCTAAACGGAAAAGTGCTTTTCATTGGCTACGACCATCGTTTCGGACACAATTCAGCAGATACGTTTGAGGACTATCAGCGATATGGCAAGGAGATTGGACTGGACGTGTTGCCAGCGCCAGAATACACTTCGCCTTCGGGAGGCCATATCTCCTCCACCGCCATACGTCGCCTGCTCATGGGCGGCGATGTGGAAGAAGCTGCACGACTGCTCACAAGACCCTATCGCGTGGAGGGCATAGTGGAACACGGCGATGGCATCGGGCGTCACATGGGATTTCCCACAGCCAACATTCGCCCGAACGATTCTCACCAACTGTTGCCCGCAGCGGGAGCATACGCAGTAAAAGTGACGATAAACAGTAAGGAAACAGGAGCCGACAGCAACGTCATAACCACAGACACCCGCCACTACGCGGGAATGCTATATATTGGTACTCGCCCCACGTTTGCAAACAAAAATGAGCAGCGAATGGAGGTGAACATTCTTGACTTCAACGGCGATATATACGGACAAATACTGATAGTGGACTTTCTCCAACGCTTGAGGGGCGAGCAGCGCTTCTCTTCGCCGCAAGCCTTAGAGGAACAACTACTTAAAGACCGCGAATCCGCAAGGCGTATCGCCACCTCGCAATAAACGCCAACCCCCAAAAAACGCAAGATGAAGAAGGCTTTCTATATATTAGGTATGTTTTTGCTTGTGCAATGCGGCATGAGCATTGTGCTGATTATGGCCACAAAATTCATCAACGCGCACGTAAACGGCATTAACGGGGAAGTCGTTATTTCTCGGCCTACATTGGAATTGGCCGCACTGATTATCACCAACGCCCTCATCGTCATTTTTGCCGTAAAGATTGCTGGAAAAGGATGGAAAGCACCATTCCAATGGCGTATGCCATATTCCGACAACGCCCCCACGAAATTCCGCGATGAAAACGCTAATTTTGGAAACAAATATCGCGATTTTCAAATAGCGAAAACCACTGTTTTTGCGCAGCCACAATCAAAAAAACATTCGCCATACATCTGTCCGCGTAGGAACATGATTTTATTGAGCCTTGCGGGGATGGTGCCACTGATGTTTTTGGTAAATACGATAAACGAACTAATAGATCTGCCCGATTTGATGTCCGACACATTCTACCAGATGGCCTTCTCGCCGCTGGCACTGGCGGCGTTAGCCATCATTGGGCCAATAGCAGAGGAGTTTTGCTTCCGCTACGGATTGGAGGGCGCATTGTTAGATGATAGGCGCCAATCAGCCGGACGCCGCACAATGCCGGTGTGGGTAGCCATCACCATTAGCGCCGCCGTATTCGGATTAACCCACGCCAACCCCGCACAGATGGTGGGGGCATTCTTGTTTGGAATGTATTTCGGCGCACTGTTTGCTTTTACCGGCAGCATATGGCCATCATTACTATGCCATGTGCTGAATAACGGCGTTGCGGTGGTGGTGATGCGCATATTGCCGGAGGATTTCACGCTAACCCATGCCCTCAACGACAACGCCCTAATGCTGATGCTCACACTTTTGTCGCTCATAATCCTCACTCTGATTATTAGAGGGATGATTATCGTGCACCACAGGGCCATAACACGCTTTTCCTCCACACGGAAAGCGGAGGACTGAGTAAGCGCCCTCGCGACGCAGGATTAGAGCGAAGAAAAACTTCTCATCAACACCAAGCGAGGGCGCACAAAACCAATTGAGGACAGATAAAGAGCATCCTCATCATTCTATTTTTCAAAAAACGCGGTTCCATCGAAGAATTTGTTTCGCTATTACCGCACTTTTTCAATCCCTTAATAATGAAAAAAATCATCTTTTGGCTTTTTATAGTTTTGGTATGTGGCAGTATTGTTCCCGCATCAGCACAACGCAAAGTGAATAGCAAACCCAAGTCAGCTACCACGGCCACGCCCACGGCCTCGCAACCTGCCAAGACCAGACCCACCCAAACAAAGACTACCACCTCAAACACGGTGTCAAAAGCACAGGTAGGTCTCGCCACCTTTTACCCCAAAAACACCACCGCGCGCATGGCCAACGGTAAGCGCCATCATCGCGACAGTATGTTCTGCGCCCACCGGACCCACCCGTTTGGCACTCTTCTGAAGGTAACCAATCTTCGAAACAACAAGATTGTGGTAGTGAAGGTAACCGACCGCGGCCCCTTTGGGCGCAACCGAGTAATCGACCTCTCCTACGGCGCCGCCCAGAAATTGGGATTTGTAGCAGCCGGAGTAACAAAAGTGAAAATAGAATTGTTTGATGGCCGTTTGGAATCAGAATACAGTGGCGGCGAAACGGATTCAACCGACCTCCTTTTGGATTACAACAATCCCGAAGGGTTTGACCTCCCCTATCGCCCTGGCAAAGACGGCAAGAAAAAATAATAGGCAAAATGGAGGGCATCACTGTTGCAAAACTAACAACGATTTGATAACAACAGACTACAAAAAACGTATTTTTCCGCCATAAACGGTGTATTTCGCTTATTTTATGTAACTTTGCCGACCTAAAAACAGACGTTATCTATAACAAAACACATCTTTCAAAAGAAAAGCTAACAGAAACACAAATCGATGAATTTTGTAGAAGAACTGAAATGGCGCGGCATGGTGCATCAGATGATGCCCGGCACCGAAGATCAACTTCAAAAGGAGATGACAACGGCCTATGTGGGTATTGACCCCACAGCCGACAGTCTGCATATCGGCCACCTGTGTGGAGTGATGATGCTTAGGCATTTCCAGCACTGCGGCCACAAGCCACTGGCCTTGCTGGGCGGCGCCACCGGTATGATTGGCGATCCCTCCGGCAAAAGTCAGGAGCGCAACCTGCTGGACGAGGACACTCTCCGCCATAATGTGAGCTGCATCAAAAATCAGCTATCCCATTTCCTCGACTTTGAGAGCGATGCCCCCAACAAAGCCGAATTGGTGAACAACTACGACTGGATGAAAAACTACTCGTTCCTGGATTTCGCGCGCGAAGTGGGCAAGCATATCACTGTAAACTACATGATGGCAAAAGACAGTGTGAAGCGCCGCCTCAACGGTGAGGCCAGCGACGGATTGAGCTTCACCGAGTTTACATACCAGCTCCTTCAGGGCTACGACTACCTTTATCTATATACTCACAAGAATTGCAAGTTGCAGATGGGCGGGTCCGACCAATGGGGCAATATCACCACGGGGGCCGAGCTCATCCGCCGCACCAACGGCGGCGAGGTATTCGCCCTCACCTGCCCACTGATCACCAAGGCCGACGGCAAGAAATTCGGTAAGACCGAGAGCGGCAACGTCTGGCTCGACCCTAACCGCACCACTCCCTACACTTTCTATCAGTTCTGGCTGAATGTTACCGATGACGATGCGGCTCGCTACATCAAGATCTTCACCTCATTGGAAAAAGACGAGATAGATGCCCTTATCCAGGAGCATCAAAATGATCCCGGGCGCCGTCTGCTGCAAAAGAAGTTGGGCGAGGAAGTTACACTGATGGTGCACGGCCGCGAAGCCTATCAAACAGCCATCGAAGCCAGCAACCTCCTCTTCGGCAAGGCCACAAAGGAGAATCTGCTCCATTTGGACGAGAAAACACTGTTGTCTGTTTTCGAGGGCGTACCCCAATTTGAATTATCCAAGGATCAAATCCTCGGACAAAAGGCCGTAGACCTTCTGGCCGGCGAGACCACCTGCTTCCCCTCCAAAGGCGAGATGCGCAAGATGGTGAAAGGCGGCGGCGTGAGCCTCAACAAAGAGAAATTGCAGGATGCCGACCGCATTATTGAGAGCGCAGACCTCATTGGTGGCAAATATATCCTGGCTCAAAAAGGCAAGAAGAACTATTATCTCATTATCGCAAAATAACAGGATTCGTATAGGCAAAAAAATAAGGAAGCTGACGAAATAATGTCAGCTTCCTTATTTTCAAAAACCAAATATAAACATTTTCACATCCTCACTGCAGATACGGCATTTGGCCACACTTACTTTCATAGGCGTCATTCTTTAGTTGTCTCGCGCCACCACTCGCCCCTGCTGCATTATCACCAGCCCATCACACATTTATTATTAACCCAAAATCCCGCTTATGCCCCCACACAGCCATAAAGCCACACTTGGCACAGCCACCAACAAATCCAGTTTCGGCCGAATCGTTTGGCACTGGCTGAAGATGCCTTTCCAAGAATGTGGAATGATGATGGTGTTTGGCTTGGCAGCCTATTTATTGGGATGGGCCACCACTCAATGGAACCACGATGAATGGTGGGTGGCCCTGCCACTGGCCGTGGTAGACCTCTACGTGGTGGGGTTATTGGTATGCTTGTTGCCCAAACGAGGGCGGCAAGTGGCTTTGGTGCTTATATATATATTGATATATGTAAGCGGGTTTGTGGAATCATTCCTCTACCAGCGCTATTATATGCACATCACCGCCCAAGCACTCAATCTGGTGGCGGAGACCACACCCACCGAATCCGGAGGCTTTATCAGATTGTGCTTAGAGAGCGACAAATTCTGGCAATGCGTATTGTGGTGGGGATTGCTATTGGTAGCACAGATTGCAGCGGTGATAACGAGGAATATCTTGCGCCGTCACCATCCGCAAACAGAAAAAGCCTGGCGCAAATGGTCGCCATTGGCAGGATTGGCCGTGGTATTGGTATGCCTAATTTGGTGGATACCCACCCGCAGCGAGACATGCCGCTTCTTTTTCATCAAAAATTCTGATGTGGCCGAGCGCACCAACACCCACCTGTTTTATTGCGCACCCTGGCGCTTGGCCTACGCCTTAAAGACGCAGAGCTTGAGCGGAAAAGAGATGGAAAATCTTGCCCACAACATGCTCCATTTAGAAGCCACGGCTGGCGAAGGTGGAGTAGACCTTATTGTCTTTGTTATCGGCGAGAGCTACAATAAACACCACTCCTCCGTTTACGGCTATCCCCTGCCCACCACGCCTTTCCAAGAGCAAATGATGCGCGAGGGCAATATGGTGGCTTTTACCAACGCCGTAACACCGTGGAATGTAACAAGTAATGTGTTCAAACAGATGCTTTCCACTCATTCGTCCGACCAAAAAGGGAAATGGACGGACGGCGTGTTGTGGCCGGCGCTGTTCAGAAAAGCCGGATATAGGGTAAGTTTTCTCACAAACCAGTTTTATAAAACTCATCGCCAAACTGTTGTAAATTATAATGGGTCGTTTTTCCTCAATAGCGAACCATTCGATTCCCTTTGTTTCGACCGCCGCAATCGCAAACACTATGTTTATGATATTGGATTGCTTAAAGAATTGCCCACCGATACAGTAGCCAAAGAATTGGTTATCCTCCACCTTTTGGGTCAGCATCAGCCCTACAATGAGCGTGTGCCCAAAGGTCAAGCCGTTTTTAGCGAAAAAGATATTCACAGAAAAGACCTCAATAAAAAAGAGCGCATGATTGTGGCCGACTATGACAACGCCACCCGCATTAATGACAACGTGATGGCCAGCATCTGGAATCGGTATAAGAAGCGCAAAGCAGTGATTGTATATCTTTCTGACCACGGCGAAGAAGTATATGACGGCAATATCGGCACTTTCGGACGCAACCATATGGCCCGCCCCACCGCAGCGATAGTGTGGGCAGAGTTTGAAGTGCCATTAGAGGTTTTTGTTACTCCTCCTCTTCAACGCGAACACCCCGAACTGGTAGCCTCACTACAGAATGCCCGCCAACGCCCGTTCGCCATCGACGACATCGGGCATCTGTTGATGGGATTGGCTCACATCCGTACTACTTATTATAACGAGCAGCGCGATGTGCGCTCACCAAAATTTCAACCGAGACCATGCCCCATAAAGGACGGTCCTCTCACATTCGACCAAATCCTTTCTTCCGGCCAAGTCCCACCCCCAAAGCCATGAAAAACACCACTCTTCTCAAGGGCCTTGGCATCCTGCTTATTATCCTCCACAACTACGCCCACTGGCTACCGCAATGTGTGGAGGAAAACGAATACACGTTTTCTGCGGAGCGCGTAATGCAGTTGGCCAACTACCTTTGGCAAGGCGGCCCCCACGTACTGCTCAATATATTCAGCCATTATGGTCATTACGGCGTAGCCATCTTTTTGTTTGTAAGCGGATATGGACTGGTGAAGAAATACGAACAAGGCTCCGGTGCAAGGAGCGATAACTGGTGGCGCTTTTTGTGGCGCCACGCGCTCAAGCTATGGAAACTAATGGTGCCCGCCGTGGCTTTGTTTGTAATTATCCAAATGGCTTTGGGCATTTGGAATCGCCCACTCACACGACTAATTCCCCTATTGGGCTTTTATTCCAACCTACAGCCTCATCGCGACCTCCTATTGGGCCCGTGGTGGTGGTTTGGACTGATGATGCAATTTTATATCCTATGGCGACTGATTATCTACAAGCGAAAAAAATGGGTGCTCTACACACTGATGGCGCTCTGCTTGATTGCACAATTAGGAATCGCATGGATGGAGCGTGGCATTCTGGCCCAAAAAGACACGCTCACGTGCTATCTACATTATAATTTCCCGCCGTCAATGTTGGCCTTTGGATTGGGAGTAGCTCACGCCCGTTATGGGTTGAAATGGATAGAAGCGTGGTGGTCGCCGATAGTGGGATTGCTAATTGTGGTTTTAGGGAGCTTCAACGCTGGCCTTTGGTGTATATCATCGGTCGGCGCAGTAATGATGGCAGTGGCATTCACCCGTCTCTCCGATAAGGAGGCAACAAAAAAAACGACACCTGACACAGACGGCTCCAACAAACAGTACACAAACATCATCTATTTTAACATTCATACATTATTGAAATTTCTGGGCTCTATCAGCGCGTGGCTGTTTGCCCTCCACCCCATTGGCAGAGACTATTGCATCCCACTGGCCCGTCGCGGTAGCGATTTATGGCTTTATCTGTCGGTGGCAATCTATCTGTGTGTCAGTATAGTGGTAGCGTGGTTTTTCACCGCCCTCACAAGCAAAAAAAACTCCGCCCCAATGCAATAAAGCGGGCATTGAGCGAGTTATGATTTATAGCGTCATTATGAAACAATTGCATCACAAAATATTTCTATCATTACTGGCTCTTGTCTTTGCGGCAAGTGCACGGGCGCAATACGACCCCGTCTTCACCCATTTCTGGATGATGGAGACGCAATTCAATCCTGCTGCCGCCGGCAACAGTGATATGCTTAGAGCCGTAGGCGTCTACAACGCCCAGCTCAGTGGCTACGAAAACGCCCCCTCCACGATGTTGGCCGCGGTGGATATGCCATTGTTTTTTGTGGGACCGCAACACGGCGTAGGCGTCTATTTTATGAACGATGAGGCGGGTTTTTTCTCCCTCAAGAATGTGGCTCTACAATATGCCTATCACCGTAAAATAGGAGCCTCCACCCTTAGCATTGGCCTGCAGGCCGACCTCCTCAACGAGAGCTTCGACGGCTCAAAGGTAGACCTCGATGAAAGTGGCGATGAGGCTTTCTCCTCGGGCACGATAGATGGATCAAAGATAGACATGTCTGCCGGCTTAGCTTGGCGTTGGCGCGACCTTAGGGTGAGCGCCTCCGTAAAACATATCACCGCACCCACTATCTTGCTGGGAGAAAAAAATCAAATAGACATAAAACGCTCTTATTATTTTACGGCAGGATACAATATCAAACTAAGAAATCCGTTATTTACCATACATCCTAACGTATTTTGTGTCTACGATGGCACAGACTACAAAGCCTATCTGCATGGTCGTGTGCAGTATGATAACAACGATGGAAAGATGTTATTTGGGGGACTAAGCTACAGTCCCTCCACCTCGGCGGCTATAATTTTGGGCGGCAGTTTCCACGGTTTGGTAATCAGCTACTCCTACGAAGCGTTCACCTCCGGAGTAGGCGTAGGAAATGGCAATCACGAAGTGGTGTTGAGCTACCAGACCAAACTCAACCTTTACAAAAAAGGACGCAACCGCCACAAGAGCGTGCGACTATTGTAATCAATACTAATATCTGCACCATACGCACGACACAACAGCACATTTTTAGCAAACACATAATCAAGAGATAATGATGAAGAAGTTTTCAAACATAGCCGTGGGTCTAATGGTCCTCATACTTGTTTCTTCCTGCTTTGGCGCAGGAGGAATGCAGCAGGGCGGCGAAGTGGTAGGCGTGAGCGGCAAATCGTTTGTAGAGCCCACGCCATACGGCATGGTGAAGGTGGAGAAAGGATTTCTCCGCGTGGGCCTGCAGGAGAACGACACTCTGTGGGGATCCGATGTGCCGGCAAAGGAGATTTCTGTGGATGGATTCTGGATGGATCAGAAAGAGATAACTAATTCTCAATATCGCCAGTTCGTGAATTGGGTGCGCGATTCTATCGTTCGCGAGCGTTTGGCTGACCCCAATTATGGCGGCAACGAAGCATTCAAAATCACCGAAGACAGAGACGGCAACCCGTTGGATAAACCTTATCTGGATTGGCGTCGCCGCATCCCATATAAGAATCCCACCGAGGGCGAGGAATTGGCCATCAATTCCGTCTATACCACCAATCCCGTTACCGGCGAAAAGATGCTGGATGCCTCGCAGATGAACTATCGTTATGAAATCTACGACTACCAGAAAGCCAACATGCGCAAATATCGCCTCAATCCGGCAGAGCGCAATCTCAATACCGATGTAAAGGTAGATCCAAACGAACAGATCATTATCTCCAAGGACACCGCCTACATTGACGATGACGGCAACATCGTAAGAGAGACCATCACCCGTCCCCTCTCTTCATATTACGATTTTCTCAACACCTACATTGTGAATATCTACCCCGATACCACATGCTGGATTAATGACTTTTCCAATGCCAACAACGAGAAATATTCCAAGCTTTATTTCAGTTCTGCCGACTACAACGACTATCCCGTGGTGGGCGTAACATGGGAGCAGGCCACAGCTTTCTGCGCCTGGCGTACGGAATATCTTCTTCAGGGACTGGGCAAGGAGGCTCGTCAATTACAACGTTATCGCCTCCCCACCGAGATAGAATGGGAGTTTGCCGCACGCGGAAAAGAAGGCAACCCCTTCCCGTGGGCCGATTCTGCCATGATGAACGACAAAGGTTGCTATTACGCCAATTTCAAGCCCGACCGCGGTAACTATACCGAGGACGGCAATTTGATAACCTCCCGTTGCGGGATTTACGGAGCGAACTCCAACGGCCTGTATGACATGGCCGGCAATGTGGCCGAATGGACATCCACCGTCTACACACAGGCCGGCGTGCAGATGATGAGCGACCTCAACCCCGAGCTCACTTATAAGGCTGCCATCGAAGACCCCTACTTTCTGAAGCGCAAAGTGGTGAGGGGCGGTTCGTGGAAAGACCCCGAGTCCATGATTCGCTCGGCATGGAGGCAGAAAGAATATCAAAACCAGCCACGCTCGTTCATCGGCTTCCGATGTGTTCGCTCTCTGGCCTCCGTAAGCAATCAACGCGGCATGAAAGCACGCCTTTCGGTAAGAAAGAAATAACTCGCAACGGTTTTGCACACATTATTTTGCAAGTCCAAATACCTATACCAAACGTAAACGAACAATACATTCCAAACTATGAATATAATCGCAGCATTGCAACGCTGGATGGACAGTAAAACCGGCCAGACGTTTCTTAACTACGCATACAGCTGGGGCGCCTCGGTGGTAATCCTTGGCACCCTCTTCAAGCTCACCCACCTCAAAGGAGCAAACCTCATGCTGTTTATCGGTATGGGCACCGAGGTGGTGGTGTTCTTCCTCTCGGCTTTCGACCGCCCATTTCAGACCAAGAACGAGGAGGCTCAAGCCGCTGCCGAAGGAAACTCAGCGGGGGGCTCCGCTTATGTTGGTGGCGTTTCCGGCGAGTCTATCGGCATTATTTCCGACTCTGAAACAACCGACAATGGCGAAGCCAACCATAATAATACAGAAGCCTCCGGCATTGCACCGTCCGGCAATGGAGCTAACGTGGTCGCAGGCAACAGCGGCAACGCATCAGGCGGCACCACTGTGATTGGTGGCGGCAACGGCGGTGGTACAATTATCATTGGTGGCACTTCCGGTGCTCAATCTCCCGCAGAGAGCTCCACCACCGCGGAACAAGGCAATGACTCCGACACCTCGTCTGCACCGTTCACCCCGTCTAACGGATTGCAGGCTGCGGCCTCGCAACAAGGCATCAACGCAGGATCTTTGCTCGACATCATACGCTTGGCTAACGAAGAGCTCCTACAGCGAGCACAGGCTTCTCTCACCCCAGAAATGGAAGAGGCCTCCAAGAGATATGTGGAAAAACTGCAACAGCTCACCGACACCCTTGAGCGCGTGGAACAGCAATCTGCCCGTCTCACCACCGACAGCGAAGAGATGACCAACCTCAACCGCACCCTCACCGGCATCAATACCGTCTACGAACTACAACTTAAGAGCATTAGTCAGCAGGTGGGCACCATCGATTCCATCAATGAGCAGACCCGCCGTATGGCTGCACAGATAGAGGAGCTCAACGGCGTCTATGCACGCATGATAAAGGCTCTCACAGTAAATATGAAAAACGCCTCCAGCCAAATGGGATAGCTTAGTGGCCAAACATTCGCCCCAAGCTCTTTCCTCAAAGATACAACACATTATTGAATCTTAGTCTGTCTCCATGCCCAAGATTGTTAAACAATATATCTCCCCGCGCCAAAAGATGATCAACCTCATGTATGTGGTGTTGATGGCTATGCTGGCTCTGAATGTGTCCAGCGATGTGCTCAAGGGCCTCCAGCTCGTGGGCGACAGCCTTCAGCGATCATCCGACAACGCCGAGGATGAAATCGCCACCATCTACGAGAGCTTTGCCCTCCAGATGAAGAAAAACCCCACCAAGGTGAAGCCGTGGTTTGATAAGGCGCAGGATGTGCGCACCAAGAGCGATGCCATATTCAATTTTGCCAACGAGCTCAAACTGGCCATCGCCCGCGAAGCTGATGGCAGCAAAGGACGGCCCGACTCTCTGGTGAACAGAGAAGATTTGGAGGCCGCCGAACAGGTTATGTTGGCTCCAGGGCGCGGAAAAGGGCGCCAGCTCTACGATATGATTAATTCCTATCGCAATTTTATCGTGAGCCTTATCCCCGACAAGCGCGAGGCCGCCATCGTTTCCGCCAACCTCAGCACCGAGGTGCCACGCTCTTCAGCCATGTTAGGAAAAAATTGGCAGGAATATATGTTTGAAGCCATGCCCGCCATCGCAGCCACCACCATGCTCACCAAGCTCCAAACAGACGTGCGCCAGGCAGAAAGCGAAGTGCTCCACTCCCTCTTAGCCAATATAGACATCAAGGACATCCGTGTGAACGAACTCAACGCCTACTGTCTGCCCGAAGCCACCACTCTTTTCCCTGGTGATGAATTTCGCAGCAAGATCTTTATGGCCGCAATCGACACCACCCAGCGCCCCGAAATTTACGTGAACGGCAAGCGCATCGCAGCCGATGGATCCTATAATTTCCGCGTGGGTTCACCAGGGGAATACACGTTCTCCGGCTACATCACCATGCCAAATGCCGCCGGCGAAATCATACGCCGCGCCTTCACCCAGAAATATAATGTCATTGCTCCGCCCTCAGGCGCAACCGTAGCAGCCGACATGATGAATGTGCTCTACGCAGGCTACAACAACCCCATTTCCGTCAGCGCCAGCGGTATCTCGCCAGACAAGATTAGCCTCTCCATGACCGGCGGCACCCTTACCCCTCACGGCGGCAACGGCCATTATACCGCACGCCCCTCCGCTGTGGGCTCTGACGTAACATTCTCCGTCCTTGGTGTGGTGAATGGCAAGCAGCAACAAATGGGGTCCTTCACCTTTAAGGTGCGCAAATTGCCCGATCCCACAGCCTACATACCATACAAAGATAAAGACGGCCAGACCAGCCACTTCCTTGGCGGACGCACTCTCGCCAAAGCCATCCTCATGCAGACCGAGGGCATAGGCGCCGCCATCGATGATGGATTGCTCAACATTCCGTTCACCGTTACCGGATTCGAGACCGTCTTCTACGACAACATGGGCAACGCCATCCCAGAGAAATCCAACGGCTCCAAATTCTCCGACCGACAGAGGAGCATGTTCCGCAGCCTCACCGCGGGTAAACGATTTTATATCACCCGTGTTCACGCTGTAGGCCCCGATGGTATCCAGCGCGACCTCCCACAAGCCATGGAGGTGATAGTGAGATAAATTCAAAAACAGAAACACACCCACATATATGAAACGCACACTCATACTGCTTTCAATAATGCTATTGGCCCTCGCCTCCACTGCGCAACCGCCCGCCCGCTTGCGCCAGCAGGCCAAAAGCGCAGACAACAATACGTCAAAGAACACTTCCCTCACCACCACTTCTTCCAATTCCGCCACCAATACCAGCGAGCGGGCAGCATTGGAATTCCCCACCCTCGGCTCCATGCCTCAAGATGTGGCTTGGCGGCGCGATGTATATAAGGAATTGGATCTCTCCAACGACCGCAACGCCGTGCTCTATTATCCCGAGGAGCCGCAAGGCGACCGCATGAACCTCTTCACACATCTTTTCAAACTGGTGATGCGCCGTCAGATAAAGGCCTACGCCTATACCATTGATGGCAACGAGAATTTCACCGAGAAGAACGTGATGAAGCCCCTTGAGATGTTGGAGCGATTTGAAATTAACCACGAGACCAACGCAGAGGGCAGAATCCGTGTGGACAACAGCGACATTCCTTCCGCACAGGTGAAGAGCTATTATATCAAGGAATCCACCTACTACGACCAAAATACGGCTCAGTTCCACACCCAGGTAACAGCCATCTGCCCCGTACGCCGCGGTATCGATGAATTTGGCGAAGAAGCCGCCCCCACGCCCCTATTCTGGCTGAATTATGCCGAGATTTCTCCATATTTGGCCAAGATTGTATTGATGAACTCTAATTACAACAACGCCGCCCAGATTTCCGCCGATGATTATTTCAACACCAATCAATATGACGGCAAGATCTATAAGACTGTCAATCTCCAGGGCAAGGTATTGAAAAATTACGTGGAGAGCGATTCCGCCCTAAAAAAGGAGCAACAGCGCATAGAAAAGGAGATACAGACTTTGCAAGACCACGTATGGGGCAAGGATTCGTCTAAGATAAAGAAAGACAGTATAGCCACCGACAGTCTGCAAGCGCAATCCTCCAAGCCTGATAGGAAATCTTCTCACAAAGCCAAGGAGGAAAAGGTGAGCCAATCCACATCCTCTCGTTCCCAACTCAAGCGCGAGCAATCCTCCGGTCAGGCCACCCGTTCCCAGCCACGTTTCTCCGCCCGCAGGCAGCGTCATTAACTTTCTTCCATACTTTTTATCATCAGACATTCATGGAGGCCTTATAATGCAGGACTTTGCCGCAATAGATTTTGAAACAGCCAACTTTGAGCGTTCCTCTGTTTGCTCCGTGGGCATAGTGGTGGTGCGCAATGGCAAAATAGTAGATTCCTTTTATTCGCTCATCCATCCCGAGCCAAACTACTACAGCTATCTTTGCACCCGTGTTCACGGCTTACTTAGAAAAGATACCGAGGACGCTCCTCTATTTCCAGATGTGTGGGCGCAAGTGGAGCCCAAGATTAAGGGATTGCCATTGGTGGCACACAACAAGAAATTTGACGAGGGGTGTCTGAAAGCAGTGTTTGAGGTCTATCAAATGGACTATCCCGATTATCCGTTCTTTGACACACTCAAGGCCTCACGCCTCGCCCTACCCCATCTTGCTAACCACAAACTGCCCACTGTGGCCTCTGCCTGCGGCTATGATATGGAGAATCATCATCACGCTTTGGCCGATGCCGAAGCCTGCGCCCGCATTGCGATGAAAATCCTGTAGGCAAGCAGACATTTCCTCCACACCTAATTACACATAGATTTAAGCACATTAGGCATCAGATGTCCACAATGAGACGTTTTTGCCCAATGTGCTTTTCTTCTCCCTTCTCACCTACGCGCACTCCTTCACTGCGGCCAGATGCAATATCTCGCTGCGCTTGCCCGTGGGATTTTTCTGGCGAGAGATATGTATCCAACTGTAGTTGTGCTCGTCTATCACCTGTTTCACATTACGGATTTTCTTTTCTCGCATCATCTGGAGAATTACTTGGAAAAGTCGCTCATTGTCGCTGGGCAGATTTGACAACGTATGAATGTCTGCTGCTGCCCCAAACAAGTGGTCGGAATACATTGCGCCGCCCACACGCCGGTTGAGCACGCAACTGCGGTAACCACTGCCCACCACTATGGGGGCTCCCCACGCCCGCCGCAAGGGTTCCAAAATCTCGATGCACAATGTCTTCAACTGCGCCACAACCGTGGGCGAAGGCACATTGAGAATACCCAGACGCTGGGCTGTGGCTGATTGAGTGAGCTCTCTTAAAGAGAAATGCTCTGATAATTGAGTGTTCATAATAAAAATGTGTTTAATAGATTAATGTATAAGATTGATTATAGTGCGTTGGTTTGTCCTTTCGCAATGCAAAGGTAGCGCCATAGAATTATAGGGACATCACAGGGGACATTCGTTCCCACAACAACAATCTGATACTTTTCACATTACAACATTCATACAGTATATCTCCCACACTACAAACAATGGACAGTCTACACAAAAAGCCGGGGATTTTGCAAGAACAACCTGCCCTTGCGAAATCCGCGGCTTAAATAATACGCGTGTTCTATGTGCGCAGAATCAATATCTGCGCTTTTTGCCGTCCTGGATATAGATGCCGCGAGCGGGAGTGCTCACGGGGCGGCCCTGGAGGTCGTAGATAGGCGAAGAGGACACCGAGCCCGAATTAGATGACGCGCCTTTGTCTGTAGCACTATTGATTCCGGTGGTGCCGGAGGAATAAACAGCCTTCACGGTAACATATCCCTCCACAGTGCCGTCGTAATTCTCCATTCCACTGGTGGTGGAAAGTTCATAACCCTTAATTTCAGGCAGGTTGATGGCGTATGCCTCGCCTGCATTGACGGTGGCCACCACGCTTTGCAGCAACGAATCCGTCTCGTCTACACAGTTAATCGTAACAGTGTACATCGGTTGCGCCCAATAGGTGGAGATACGGATGGGGTGGCCCGTACCGCCGTCCCAACCCACAAGAGCTCCGCTTTCCACGCCGTCCCAATACTGCCCGTTGGCGCCGCGGATATTCCATGTCTGGCCATCGCTGTTGAGAGCGAAGGCAAACTGCGCACCATTAGCAGATGCAGTAGTGGGAGTGGAGCGCACCAGCTGCGGCACATAGAGGGAGGAGCCCACATTCTTCACGAGGAAACTGGGCGAGGTGCCCTCGAATGTCCAAAGGGCATTTGACGAAAGCCCTTCGGCGGAAGTGGCACGATTGATTTGGTTGTCTGAGGGGCGCACCACGCGATAGCCGGTGCGAGCGGCATCAGAGGTGGCATCATACATCAGATAATATTTGCCTTCCTCCACTTCGTTTACGGGGTCGCCCTCGCCCTTCACAGCGGTGATGGCATCGGTGGAGTAGGTGCAAAGAATAGTGATGTCGGCTTTAGGCTCTATAGTCACGCCATCCTGCTCATCTGATTTTTTCAGCGTATAGTATTTCACCTTCGGCAAACTCACCTTGTAATTGCTGCCCACCTTCACGGTATCCTCATGGAGGCCCAACAGACCGCCGTGTTCATCTTGCATATCATAGACCACAGAATAGGCCGAGCGGAGGTAATAAACGGTGTAGGTAAGCGCATCGGTCAGCTCATAATCCGTTGCCTCCATATTCTTAAACACAGGAGCGTATCCCGCGTGGAATTCCGAATCCACGGGCACGGCCACTTCGTATGAACCGAGGTTAGTGCCAAGGTTGTCCACACAGTCGATGGAATAGACGTTCACCGCTTGCGCCACCCAATCAGTGCCCTGTCCGCGGGCAGCATCGGTGCTTTCCGAGGCGTTGCCCCCTGCATATACCAGACCGCTTGGCAGCGGAAACAAGCTCTTATTATTGTTCAGCAACCTAATCGTGCCCGTACTGTCCTGAGGTTGCAACGTGATTTCGGCGGAGTTGGCACCGATGCCAACGGGACACCCCTGCCTGTTTACAAACCTGCCAGTGGTAGCGATAAAACGCCCGGTGGAGACATTCTCCAGACTAACAGTCTGTCCGCCGTCGGCATTATTAACGGCGGAGGCCACCCTCCAGGCGTTGAAAGCAAAAGGGTCGCGCGACACTTTTAGATTGGTGGATGTGGTATCGTCCACGAGGCACAAGCCTTCAAAGCCCTCCACGCTGTTGGTGAAAGTATAGGTATTGCCCACTTGCAAACGGATGCTGTCGGCGGCTACAGGGGCGTCTTCCCAGCCAAAATCGCCTACCGGCGAAAATTCCCACTGGCCGCCGTTGCCGTCATTGACATTACTCCACAAATTCACCGAGTAGCCCTGACCGGCACCGGCGCTGTTCATATACATTCCGTTGGCGGCTTGAGCGGTGGTGAGGCTGTAATAATAGTTGCTACCCTTTTTGCCGTATGCGGCAGTGGCGAGAGTGAAACTATAATTCTTGTTGTTGTCATCATACGTCCAGCGAGCAGTGTTGTTTGTGGCCGTGGGGGTAGGGTTTACGGAGCCGGAGGGCTTGGCCTTGTTTACAAGTGCGTATTTGCCCGCAGCGGCAGGGTCTTCCTCCAAATACCATTGCTGATAATCGTAATTCACATCGCCCTCGTTGGCGGGAGCGCAAATCCACAGCTTACCCTTCTCGGCGCCGTAGGAGGCATACGTGCGATTGTTCAACGATTGTGAAAGCAAGGGAGCATTCTCGCCCAGCAGCTCAATACATTTGCCTCTGCGGTAATCATCTGTGCCGCCGGAGATAATGCGATAATAATATTTGTTGGTTTCGTTGCTCACCTTGGGCATCACATAATTAGACGTATTGTTGCGGCTGGGGAAGAAGTAGGTGGAATAATAATAGTTGCCATAATTTAATAAGGTAGTGTCCTTTTCTATGCGGGCCACGAAATCATCGAAATTGCGTTTTGATTGAGGCGTCCATCCGGCCTCGGCAATCACCATAAGCCTGGGCATAGCCAGCCATTCCAAGTAGGTGCTGTCGCTCACGCGCTCAGCCCAGAAAGTGCCCTGCACACCATAATCCACATTGTTGGGGATGGATTTGTTGTACGTGGCCTGCAGGTTGTCCGTACCGTTACCATTAGCTGGTGGGTCATCGGGATTTTGCTTACGGTTGATATAATATGTGCCCGGAGCCTCATAGGGAGTATATACGGCGGGCAATCCCAATTCTATAGCCTTATTTACAGACGCGCCCGAGGGTGTCCAGCAATAAATGGGCGCACCGGTGGCGGCCACCTTCTCCAAATCGGCACCACCGGCAGTGATGCTCTCATTCCACATCGAGGCTTTCTTGCCCTTGCTCTTGAGGCAGCTATCCACCTTACTGATAAACCAGCTCTGCATCTGGCGCCAGTGGGTCAGCCCCAGTTGCTTATAGAGCGCTTGGCAGTTGGCGTTGCGCTCCCACGCCGTGGTGGGGCATTCATCGCCGCCGATATGGAAATATTCGTACGGGAAGATTTCCGACAGCTCGTCTATCACATCATAGACAAACTGCATAGCCTTGGGGTTGGAAACATCCAAGATGTCGCTGTACACGCCGCCGTCCTGCTGCACAGTGTGCGAACCATTTGGTGTACAACTAAATTCGGGGTAGGCTGCCAGCGCTGCGCAGAAGTGGCCGGGCATATCCACCTCGGGAATAACATCGATATGCAACTTCTTGGCGTAAGCCACCACATCGCGCATCTGCTCCTGCGTGTAGTAATAGGGCCCGTAGGGGCGGTTAATCCAGTATTCCTTCTTTTCTTTCAAACTGGTGAAGCGGCTGTTGGGAGCCGTTGCGCCCACGGTGGTGAGCTTGGGGTACTTCTTTATCTCTGCGCGCCAACCTTGGTCTTCGGTGATATGCCAATGAAATTTGTTCATCTTGTAATACGACATCACATCCAGCATCCTTTTCACCTCCTCCACGGAGAAGAAGTGGCGGCACACATCCAGCATAAATCCGCGATACTCAAACCTCGGCTCGTCGCTGATATTCACCAGCGGGAGGGCGTATTCCTTGCCCGTCTCCCTCACACCTGCCATCACGTTGGCAGGCAATAGTTTCTTCAGCGTCTGGAAAGCATAGAACAATCCCAATGAGTTGGCAGCCGTGATATTGACACCACTATTTGTTACCACCAGCGTATATGCCCCCTTGGGCGAACCGGTGGCGGCAAACGTGTCATTGCCGTCAGTCTTGGTGATGTTAATAAATCCGCCGGCTGTGGTGGTGCCACTTACGTTGAGGCCTGTGGCATTCTTCAGTGCGTCCACAAATGTTGTTACCTCGCCCTGCATCTCATCGTCAGAACCGGTGAAGCTCACGGTGAACGTTTCGGGCAACGTCAGCGAGCCCTCGCTCACGCTCATCGTCTTGGGCAAGGGCGTGATGTTTGGCGCAGTCTGCGCCGCCATCCATGTGGTTGCGGCCATCAGAGCCACCAAAAAAGTTAGTAATCTGAATTTCATAGATAATTAAGTATTTAGGTTTAAGTTATGAATGCCAATGAACATATTGTGTGGGCCATTCTTTTACATTAAAGAGGCTTTTGTCTGATTGCGGAGGACCGTTATTGCGTTAAGAGTGCCTATTGTCTTCATTGAGGAACGTACTTGCTTGATTGGGGAGACCCCTCTATCGTGCCGCAAATGCCCTACACGGGTATTTTGAAACGATGTCGGCGG
>CAZQVW010000004.1:0-26256 GCA_964596865.1 uncultured Bacteroidaceae bacterium | reverse complement strand
AGCGCACACACTGGGGACGGGCAGTTTGCTGGCCGTCGGGTTCTTTCTATTGATTTTGGTTCTGGGCCTTGCTTACGCCTGGAGGAAAGGAGCGCTGACATGGAAGTAAAGAAACGTGCTAAGATTAAAAACATTCCTTACGAGGAATTTAAGGACAACGAGACGTTTGAGAAATTGGTGAAAGAGCTCAACGACGGGGGCGTAAACGTGATTGTCTCCGAACTTGACGCCTTGATTGATTGGGGTCGTAGCAATAGTTTGTGGCCGCTGACATTCGCCACTTCTTGCTGCGGCATCGAGTTTATGGCGGTATGCGCTGCGCGCTACGACATCGCCCGTTTTGGCTTTGAGGTGACCAGAAATTCACCCCGCCAGGCCGATGTGATATTGGTGAGCGGCACTATCACCACCAAGATGGCGCCGGTATTGAAGCGTCTCTACGACCAGATGGCCGACCCCAAGTATGTGGTGGCCATTGGCGGGTGCTCTATCAGCGGAGGCCCGTTCAAGCAATCCTATCATGTATTGCAGGGCGTGGATAAGATTATCCCCGTGGATGTGTATGTGCCCGGATGCCCGCCCCGACCGGAAGCCTTCCTCTATGGCATGATGCAGCTGCAGAGAAAAGTGAAGATGGAGCATTTCTTCGGTAAGACAAACCACAAGTATAAGGAGCCCGAAGCCCAGTTGGAGATAGACCGCGAGGCACACCCGCTGGAGCACGAACCTCAAGCATAGACAATCCGCATTATGACTATTGACAATATCATTACGCTGGCTCCCGCCGAGCTTCACGCCCGCATGGTGAGCCTCAAGGCCCAGGGATTTGATTTTCTGGTAAACCTGATTGGCATGGATTGGGGCGAGGACGGCGGTCTGGGCGTGGTCTACGAATTAGAGAACACCACCACCCATCAGCGCACATGGCTTCGCACCGCCACCACCGATCGTCAGCAACCCCTACTGCCCACCGTCAGCGACCTGTGGGCCATCGCCAATATTTATGAGCGCGAGGTTTTCGACTACTACGGAATAATCTTCCTTGGCCACCCCGATATGCGCCGTATCTTCCTGCGCGAAGACTGGGTGGGCTATCCCATGCGCAAGGACGACAAACCGCTGGAAGAAAACCCCTTAAGGATGACCAACGAACCGTTGGCTGACACTACTACCCAATATTTTATTGCGCCTGACGCCAAAGGAGGAAGTTCCGCAACGGAGGGTAATGCAGACGGGGCTGCAAACAGCTGGCCCGGCGGCACACTCCAAAAGAAACAGAACATTATCTTCACTCCCGAGGATTATGTGGTCAATATCGGCCCGCAACACCCGTCTACCCACGGTGTGTTGCACTTCCGTGTGGATATTGACGGCGAGATTATCAAAAAGATTGACCCCATCTTGGGCTATATCCACCGCGGGGTGGAGAAGCTCAACGAGCAATATACCTATCCTCAAACCTTGGCTCTCACCGACCGTCTGGATTACCTGGCCGCCATGCAGAGCCGCCATGCCTTGTGCGCCTGCATCGAGGAAGCCATGGGCATCGAGGTGAGCGATAGAGTAAAGGTGGTGCGCACAATCTTGGATGAACTCCAGCGTATCGACTCTCACCTGCTTTTCTTTGCCTGCCTTTGCCAGGATATGGGTGCTACCACGGCCTTCCTCTACGGATTCCGCGATAGAGAAAAGATACTCGACATCTTTGAGGAAACCTGCGGCGGACGCCTTATTATTAATTATAATACCATTGGTGGACTGATGGCTGATATTCACCCTAATTTCCAAAAGCGCGTGAAAGAGTTCATCCCTCTGATGCGCAAGAATATCAAGGAATATCATGACATCTTCACCGGCAATGTTATCTTCCAACACCGTTCCAAAGACGTAGGTACGCTCACCAAAGAGCAGACCATCGCCTTCGGCTGTACGGGGGGCACGGGTCGTGCCGCCGGTTGGCATAACGATGTCCGCAAAAATCATCCTTACGCCGCCTATGACAAGGTGAATTTCAATGAGATCACTTATCAAAAGGGCGATAGTTTCAACCGCTATATGGTGAGGATGGACGAGATAATGGAGAGCCTCTCTATCATCGAGCAACTTATTGACAATATCCCCGAAGGCAACTACAAGGAAAAGACCAAGCCCGTTATCAAGGTGCCCGAAGGTATGTATTATCATTCTGTGGAAGCCAGTCGTGGCGAATTTGGAGTGTTCCTTGAGAGCCATGGCGACAAATCGCCCTATCGCTTACATTATCGTTCCACCGGTCTCCCGCTGGTGGCCGCAATGGACACTGCTTGCCGCGGATTTAAGATTGCCGACTTGGTTACTATCGGTGGTTCACTGGATTATGTGGTGCCGGATATCGACCGTTGATGGCTATTGACAATAAAAAAAGCGCCAACGGACTGTGTGCCCGTGGCGCTTGTGCAAACAAAATCAAAAAGAAAGCAAACTAAAACAGAATACAGATGTTTGATTTCAAAATAGTATCCCAATGGATTGACCAGCTGTTGTGCTCGTTTCTACCCACGTGGGCGGCTGTGCTGATAGAATGTGTGCTGGTGGCCATAGCGGTTATTGCGCTATATGCCACATTTGCCATCATCCTTATATATTTGGAGAGGAAGATATGTGCGTTCTTCCAATGCCGCCTCGGTCCTAATCGTGTGGGCAAATGGGGCTGCATTCAGGTTATCGCCGATGTATTGAAGATGCTCACCAAGGAGATCATCAGTCTTAAGAACGTGGATGTCCTGCTCCATAAGATGGCACCTTATTTGGTAATCATCGCTTCGATGCTTACCTTCTCTTGCCTGCCGTGGAATAAGGGAGCCGGCATCCTTGATTTCAATGTGGGCGTGTTCTTCTTCTTGGCTGCGGGCAGTATCGGCGTAGTCGGTATCTTGCTGGCCGGATGGAGCAGTAATAATAAATACGCTTTGATTGGTGCAATGCGTTCCGGTGCGCAGATAATCAGTTATGAGGTGTCTATCGGCATGTGTATGCTTAGCATGATTGTGCTGACGGGCACAATGTCTTTCTCCGAGATTTGCCAACAGCAGGCCGATCTGGGTTGGAATATCGTGCGCGGCCATGTTCCCGCAGTGATGGCTTTCATTGTCTATCTGATTGCGGGCAATGCAGAATGTAATCGTGGCCCGTTCGACCTCCCCGAGGCCGAGAGCGAGCTCACCGCCGGTTATCATACCGAATATTCCGGTATGCACTTCGGTTTCTATTATCTGGCCGAATACCTTAATCTATTTATCTGTGCGGGCATGGCTGCCACCATCTTCTTGGGCGGCTGGGCACCAATTCATTTCCCCGGCATGGATGGATTTAATCAGGTGATGGATTATATCCCGGGCGTAGTGTGGATGTTGGGCAAGACGTTCTTCGTTGTGTTCCTGCTGATGTGGGAGCGCTGGACATTCCCCCGCCTTAGGATCGATCAACTGCTGTCTTTGGAATGGAAATACCTCATGCCTATCAGTTTGGTAATACTGGTGTTGATGGCAATCGTGGTTTCCTTTAACCTAACTCTGTAAAAATCGGACTTATGTCGCAAAATAATTATTTTTCAGGTCTTCTGGGCGGTGTGAAGTCGCTGGCTACGGGTCTGGGAGTGACGATGCGAGAGTTGTTCACCCCTAAGGTTACCGAGCAGTATCCCGAAAACCGTGCAGAACTCAAGATGTTTGATCGCTACCGTGGCCGCTTGATTATGCCCCATAATGACAAGAACGAGCATAAGTGCGTGGCCT
The DNA here is from genome assembly GCA_964596865.1 of uncultured Bacteroidaceae bacterium. Lineage (GTDB taxonomy): Bacteria > Bacteroidota > Bacteroidia > Bacteroidales > Bacteroidaceae > UBA6382. The sequence goes on along the minus strand of CAZQVW010000004.1, from coordinate 22,483 downwards.
GCCATCTTTGCGAGATGGCTTGCCCCAACGGGTCTATCAAGGTAGTCCACGAGATGTATGAAGATGAGGACGGGCGCAAAAAACGCCGCCTTCAAAAATATGAATATGATTTGGGCTGCTGCATGTTCTGCGAACTGTGTATTACGGCTTGTCCTCACGGCGCAATAGAATTTTGCACCGATTTTGAGAACGCCGTTTTCGACCGTTCCAAACTGGTGATGCAGCTTAATCACCCGGGCTCTCACGTTGAAGAGAAAAAGCCGGTGGCTCGTCCTGCGGCTCCCAAGCCTGCAGTTGCCAAACCTGCGACAAATTCAGCAGATGTGGGCAATCAGCCTGCTCCAAGTACTCCGAAAACGTCGAGCACTCAGCCTGCTCCGGCAGATAATAATTCCCTTTCAGAATCTAATCCTTCCATAAAATGAGCACTGAATCGATTGTCTTTATAATACTGGCGTTGTTTATCGCCGTATTCTCTGTGTTGAGTGTTACCACTAAGCGCATCATTCGCTCGGCCACATATCTTTTGTTTGTGCTTTTCGGAACGGCTGGCCTCTATTTCCTTTTGGGCTACACATTCCTGGGCGCAGTGCAGGTGATGGTGTATGCGGGCGGCGTAGTGGTGTTGTACATCTTTGCTATTATGCTTACCGGCAAAACCCAAAATACCGAGCAAAAGAAATTGGCTCTTCGGCATAGGGCGGCAGCGTTAATCGCTGTGCTGATAGGTGGTGGCTTGCTGATGTTTGTCTTTGCCAGCCATCAGTTTGTGTCGAAGGCTTTGGATGCCTCTATTACAAATGAATCTGCTGCTCCCATTACGGAGATTGGTAAGACGCTCCTTAGCTCCGGCGACGGAGGCTATCTATTGCCTTTCGAGGCCGTCAGTGTTTTGCTTTTGGCCTGTATCATCGGTGGACTGATTATAGCCCGCAAACGTTAAACCCTAAGGAAACCAATAATCACTATGAATATCACAATAGAATATTTCCTCGTGCTTTCGGCCTTTATGCTGGGCGCAGGCATGTACGGTTTCTTCACGCGCCGCAATACGCTGGGTATCCTCATCTCTATTGAGCTAATCCTGAATGCGGCCGACATCAACTTCGCGGCCTTTAATCGCCTCACGGCCACCGGTCTCGAAGGATACCTGTTCACCCTGTTTTCCATCGCCATCTCTGCTGCCGAGACTGCTATCGCCATTGCCGTGATGATAAATATCTACAGGCTGCTGAAGAATAACTTTGTAGACGAACTTGACACCCTGAAATGGTAACCGACCTATGACTTACACAATCTTTATTATACTGCTGCCACTGTTGAGCTTCCTTGTGTTGGGATTGTTTGGCAAGTGGTTCAGCCATAAAGCGGCCGGCTGGGTAGGCACTCTCGTGCTGGCCGCCGTAACTGTGCTCTCCTACTACACAGCCTATGAATACTTCTTTGTTATAGGCCGTGATGCCCTCACCGGCGTGTATGATCGCATCGTTACGATGAATTTCACGTGGCTTCCATTTTATGACGAAGGCCTCCATTTTGATTTGGGTATTCTTTTAGACCCAATTTCCGTGATGATGCTTATTGTAATCTCTACAGTGAGCTTTATGGTGCATATCTACAGCTTCGGCTATATGGAGGGCGAGAAAGGTTTTCAGCGCTACTACGCTTTCCTTTCGCTGTTCACTATGTCGATGCTGGGATTGGTGGTGGCCACCAACATCTTCCAGATGTATCTCTTCTGGGAGTTGGTGGGCGTTAGTTCCTATTTGCTCATCGGATTCTATTATACCAAAAAGGAGGCCGTTGCCGCCAGCAAAAAGGCGTTTATCGTTACGCGTTTTGCTGACCTCTTCTTCCTTATCGGTATTCTGATTTACGGCTACTACACCGGTTCGTTTGATTTTGCTTTCGATACAGAGAGCGGCTTGATGCACTATGCCTCCGCCGCATGGATTCTGCCTGTGGCTCTTACACTGATGTTTATCGGTGGCGCAGGTAAGAGTGCGATGTTCCCGTTGCATATTTGGCTTCCCGATGCTATGGAAGGCCCCACGCCTGTCAGCGCACTTATCCACGCAGCCACTATGGTGGTGGCCGGTGTGTTCCAAGTGGCAAGGCTGTTTCCCCTGTGGGTTACCTACGCGCAGGATTGGATGCCCATTATTGTGTGGGTAGGCGTCTTTACCGCTTTTTATGCCGCTGCTGTGGCTTGCGCCCAGAGCGACATCAAGCGTGTGCTGGCATTCTCCACTATCTCCCAGATTGCCTTTATGATGGTGTCGCTGGGTGTTTGCACGGAGCTGACTACCGGCCACGGTCATGAAGGTAGCGTGGGTTATATGGCTTCTATGTTCCATCTGTTCACCCACGCCATGTTTAAGGCTTGTCTCTTCCTTTGTGCAGGATGCATCATCCATGCTGTTCACTCAAATGAGATGAGCGCAATGGGTGGCCTGAAGAAATATATGCCCGTTACCCACGCCACATTCCTTATTTCCTGCCTCGCTATTAGCGGTATCCCCTTCTTCTCTGGCTTCAGCAGTAAGGACGAGATTATCACCGCTTGCATGGCCTACAGCCCTGTGGTGGGATGGATAATGACCGGCATTGCCGCTATGACGGCTTTCTATATGTTCCGCCTCTATTACGGCATCTTCTGGGGCACAGAAAATAAGGAGCTACATGCAGCTCATACCCCCCACGAGACAAAGGTGATGACGTGGCCGCTGATTATCCTCAGTTTGTTTACTGTTGGCATTGGCGTTTATACCACTTTGGCGGGATTCGGATTGTTTGAGGGACATAGCTTCGGCGACTTCATCAGTGCTGATGGCCGCGACTATCGTATCCACTTCAACCTCTCCGTGGCTACTTGCTCCACTATCATCGCTCTGCTTTCCATCGGCCTCGCCACCTATATATATAAGGGTGAGCGTCAGCCTGTCGCCGAGAAGCTCAAAGCCACTTTCCCCCGTCTCCACAAATGGGCTTACCACCGTTTCTATATCGACGAGGTCTATCAGTTTGTTACCCACCGTATCATCTTTGCTCACATCAGCAAGCCTATCGCGTGGTTTGACCGCCATGTGGTGGATGGGTTCTTCAACTTCCTTGCTTGGGGCACCAACGCCACCTCCAACGGCATCAAGACGTTGCAGAGCGGTCGCGTACAACAATACGCATTTGTGTACCTTATCGGCGTAATCTTGCTCATAGCACTACTGTTAATCTTCTAAATCCCTATCAACGATATGAATTTCCTTTCGTTATTTGTACTTATTCCGCTGTTGATGCTGCTGGGCCTATGGTTGGCCAGGGGCGTCAAAGCAGTGCGCGGCGTCATGGTCGTTGGTAGTTCCGCCCTGCTCATTTTGGCCGTCTATCTCACCGTGTCGTTTATCTCTCAGCGCGCTGCCGGCAATGATGCCGAAATGCTTTGGCAGGCATCGTTCACATGGTTTGAGCCTCTGCATATCAATTATCGCGTAGGTGTGGACGGTATCTCTGTGGCCATGCTCCTTTTGAGCGCAGTGATTGTCTTTACCGGCACTTTCGTGAGCTGGAGACTAAGCCCTAACCTCAAAGATTATTTCCTGTGGTTCACCCTGCTGTCGATGGGTGTGTTCGGGTTCTTTATCTCGATAGACATGTTTATGATGTTTATGTTCTACGAGATAGCCCTCATCCCTATGTATCTATTAATAGGTGTCTGGGGTACGGGCCCCAAGGAGTATGCTGCCATGAAGCTCACCCTTATGCTGATGGGAGGCTCGGCTTTCTTGATGTTGGGTATCTTTGGCATCTTCTATGGTGCCGGCGGCAATACAATGAACATCCTTGACATCGCCAATCATACCGGTGGCGCTCATCCCATAGATTTCTCCACTCAGTGCATCTGGTTCCCATTCACCTTTGTAGGCTTCGGAGTGTTGGGCGCGTTGTTCCCGTTCCACACATGGAGCCCCGATGGTCATGCTTCTGCGCCTACGGCCGTGTCTATGCTTCACGCCGGTGTGCTGATGAAACTGGGAGGCTACGGCTGCTTCCGCATCGCCATCTTCCTTTTGCCCGAGGCTGCGAATGAGCTCAATTGGATTTTCCTCATCCTCACGGGTATCTCGGTGGTTTACGGTGCTCTGAGTGCCTGCGTGCAGACCGATCTCAAATACATCAACGCTTATTCCAGCGTGAGCCACTGCGGACTGGTCTTGTTTGGAATCTTGATGCTCACCACTACTTCCACCACCGGTGCCATCCTTCAGATGCTTTCCCACGGATTGATGACGGCCTTGTTCTTTGCCTTGATTGGTATGATCTATGGTCGCACTCATACTCGTGATGTAACCCAGATGAGTGGCCTGATGCCAATTATGCCGTTCCTCAGCGTAGGTTTTGTTATCGCTGGTTTGGCCAACCTTGGCTTGCCCGGATTGAGCGGCTTTGTGGCCGAGATGACTATCTTTGTTGGCTCGTTCCAGAATCCCGATACATTCCATCGCGTGCTCACTATCATGGCTACGTGCTCCATTGTGATTGCTGCTGTCTATATCCTTAGGATGGTGGGCAGAATGCTCTATGGTGTATGCACCAATGAGAATCACCTCAAGCTCACCGATGCCACATGGGAGGAGCGCTTTGCCGTTATCTGTCTTATCTTCTGTATCGCAGGCATCGGCCTTGCTCCATCGTGGATTAGTCATCTGATAGAAGGCAGCGTGGCTCCTATCATAGAGAGCGTCAAGAGCGTTGGCCCGCTCGTATCGTCGTGCAACCCCTTTATCTAATTAAAGAAGAAAGAATACCAGAATACTATGGACTACTCACAGTTTCTAAATATGGGCCCCGAGCTCTCGCTGCTGGCAGTGATTATAATCCTGTTTGTAGCTGACCTCTTTATGTGTACCGACCGCAGTAATGGCAAGGGCATTCTCAATACCCCATTGCCCGTCATACTGCTTTCGATTCACACTATTGTGTGTATCTTACCATTGTTAAGCACGTGCGCCACCGGTTGTGGCGTAGCCTCCACTTCCGCTTTCGGTGGGATGTATCAATCCACGCCGATGAGCATTGTGGTGAAGACCATCCTAAACATTGGTACAATCATTGTCTTCCTCACAGCTCACGAATGGCTGAAACGCCCCGAGCTTGCCAATAAGCAAGGCGAATATTATCTGCTCACGCTTGCCACTCTCTTGGGCATGTATTTCATGATTTCAGCCGGCCATTTCTTGATGTTTTTCATCGGTTTGGAGTTGGCTTCCGTGCCAATGACCGCGCTCGTGGCCTATTCCAAAAGTTCGCGAGAGAGCGCAGAGGCTGCCGCCAAATATATTCTGACGGCCCTGTTCTCCAGTGGACTGATGCTGTATGGTATCTCCCTCTTATACGGCACTGCCCACACCCTTTATTTCGACCAGATGCCCGCGCTCATTTCCTCGGCCAACCTTGTACAGGTGGCAGCCCTTGTCTTGTTCATCGGCGGTATAGGCTTCAAGATTTCTCTTGTTCCTTTCCATCTATGGACAGCCGACACCTATCAGGGCGCGCCCACGCCGGTAACATCTTACCTTAGCGTTATCTCTAAAGGCTCGGCTGCATTCGTGCTGTTCGTTGTTCTTCTGAAGGTGTTTGCTCCAATCATCAACGAGGCCAATCTCGCTTTCTTCTGGATTATCATCTTCTCCATCACGCTGGCCAATATCTTCGCTGTTCGCCAAAACAATATCAAGCGCTTCATGGCTTTCTCCGCCATCTCCCAAGCTGGTTATCTTGTTTTGGGCGTGATGAATGTAACGCCGCAAGGCATGACGGCAATGGTGTATTATCTGTTGGTTTATCTGGCTGCCAACCTCGGTGTTTTCCTCATCATCAATATCACTGAGCAGCGCAGCGGCAAGGTGAATATCTCTGATTACGACGGATTCTATAAGACCAACCCCAAGCTCTCGTTTTTGATGACACTTTGCTTGTTCTCGCTGGCCGGTATTCCGCCGTTTGCAGGCTTCTTCTCCAAGTTCTTCATGTTCATGGCTGCATTCAAGGCCGGTTTCCCTGTGTTGGTTCTGATTGCATTGGTCAATACCGTTATCTCGCTCTATTACTATCTGCTCATCGTAAAGGCGATGTATATCCGCCCTTCCGACAACCCGATAGCTACTTTCCGCAGCGATGGTTATACCAAAGCCGGCCTCACTCTTTGCATAGCAGGGGTCTTGCTGATAGGTATTATCAGTTGGTTCTACACCTATATAGACCAATTTGCTTTCGGCTTGTAGCCGCAGCGTCTGTGCAATAGGACAGAATTGCGCGAGTATATAGGTTCTACATCGTAGAATGTTTCCAGACCGGTCATCTTTTGGCCGGTCTTTTTTTGTTGTCGATAAATATGAATTATCCGTGTCCGGTAATGACAGCAATATTTTGCAATATCCAATACTTGGCATAGTTGTAATAGTTTTTGTAAGTGTTAATAATATAATAAGGTAATAGGTTTTCGGCAATCCTCTCCGCGGCGAGGGTTGTCGGGAAATTGTGAGCGATGTCGCCATGTTGTCCACCTGTGGAAATTCCTTGTGCATGCGTCAGATGGGCAAGAGGTTCTTCGTTCTTGTTTCCGAGTGCAAAATTAGTATGGCCTTGCCAATGGGATATTTGTGGGGATATGTCAATCCCGCGCCATTCCCTTGTATTCCGAGACAAAAGCGCGTCTCCCTGCGCCATTCCTTTGTTACATTTTGGGGGCAAATCGCGAGGAGGTTGCTGAAAACGTGTAGCATCTTATTATAATAAAGTATTTTGAGACATGCAGAACGCGACCTGTTGGGGCGGGTTTTGCATCTATAGGTCTCGTCCTGCTGGCAAAACGTAGGCAATATTACTAAATGGCGGACTTTTTCTGCAGTATCTCCAAATATTCCATCCTATACGCAAACAAAATGCGCGGGAATGCTAACGCTCCATTCGGTGCGTTGCAACGCTCCCTTCGGTGCGCAGCAACACTTCCTTTGGTGCGCAGCAGCGTTCCCTACGGTGCGTTAGCTTTAGGGCGCAAAATAATTCCTCCGAAAGTGGTGGCATTAATTTTTCAGCGTGCGAAATAATAATGACGGCGCGGAACCAAATTGTATAAGGGTGGAACAATCTTCTGCCGTTTGTTAGTAGGCAAGTCTGGTAGTGTTATCTTTCTTCTCCCTTGTTGCAATAACAATTTGATATGTTTGTTTCTTAACTTTGTTCTATCACTATATCTCATATAGTTGAATATCTCTGCTAAAGACCTTGGCTCGCGGCAATAGAATACAAGATTACGCCTTTCTGATTTTTGCCTACCGTCCGGCAATATTTAGTGGCGATTTCTGCGCCATCATATAATTTTTCTTGCTGATTATTTCTTGGTTTGAATCATTCTTTATACTTTTGCAACAAGCATGAGGCGCGCGGCCGATTGCGAAATTTTTCGGGTGAATAGATTTCGTATCTAATTCTAAGAAGTTCTATACTCAAATATCCGACCAGATTTTGATTACAACGAACTTCAAGGAACGAGGATGCGCCACTGTAGGCGTACCCTCTTCCTTCTGTTTCGTTGTAAGGGCCTCTTTGGTCGGATAGCCTGAGTATGGGAGCAGAAGTGAAGAGTGGTACGCTTTCTTTTTGTCCTAAACTAATGACCGACCTATGGACAAATACGAACTGATTGACAAGATTAAGCATCTCGACGGACTTACCGACGACGAGAAGTCTGCATTGCTTGGCCTGCTGCGCTCACACAAGAAATACGGATTGGTGTGGGAAGACAAACCTGAAGCCGTCGAAAACGAACTGAAAGAGAAGCTCCCCGTGCTTACCGAAGTGAAAGACAAGGCAATAGTCAACGATACAGACTCCGACCATTACCCTAATCACATTTTGATTGAGGGCGACAACCTTCATGCGCTGACTGTATTAAGCTATACGCATAGCGGAAGTATCGATGTCATTTACATCGATCCTCCATATAACACTGGCAATAAAGACTTTATCTATAATGACAAGTTTGTAGATACCGAAGACAGCTACAGACATTCAAAGTGGCTGTCCTTTATGAGCCGCAGATTGAGGATTGCAAAGAAGCTTCTGTCTGATAAGGGTGTAATCTTTATTTCGATTGATGACAATGAAGAAGCGCAATTAAAGCTTCTTTGTGATGAAATTTTTAATCAACAAAACTTTATTGATATATTTTCTTGGGTAAAAACTGAAACCCCTGCTAATTTATCGCTAAAAACAAAAAAAGCTGTAGAATACATCTTATGTTATTCCAAAGCAAAAAATAATATCAAGTTTAGAGGGCTTACCAAAACTAGTGCCAGTAACAATGGTCTTATGAATCAAACTAATTCTGTCCACGAGTTAGTTTTTCCTGCTAATATTGTAGACACAAAACTAAAGAATGGCATTTACAAGAAAGGTGTTTATGGAACATCATCTTACCACATAGAATTATTGGAGGATACTGAGGTGAAAGATGGTTTTTTTATAAAGCCAGTTAGATTGGTTGGTAAATTTAAATGGGCTCAAGATAATTTAGACAATGAGATAAAGAAAGGAACTGTTGTCTCTATTAAGACAAAAGCATTTTCACCTTCTTATGAAAAGAAAGAGTATGCACCGGAAGTTCCGTGGAATCTTATAAATAAGAGCTTCGACGTTGACACCAATGAGATGGCTGGGGAAAATCTAAAAAAGATTATAGGTACAGGCATGTTCGATTTTCCAAAACCTGTTTCACTTATAAAATACTTGATTGGCTTTGTAAAGCCAGAAACAGTCCTCGACTTCTTCGCAGGCAGTGGCACTACTCTTGACGCTACCATGAAGCTCAACGCAAAGGATGACGGCCATCGCCAATGCATTCTTGTAACTAACAATGAGAATGGCATTTGCGAGAACGTTACTTACGTAAGAAATAAGAAAGTTATTGAGGGCTACACTACTCCTAAAGGTGAGCAAGTAGCAGGCCTCACCCACAACAACCTCCGCTATTATAAGACCAACTTTGTGCCCCGCGACCGCACGGTAAAGAATATGCGCGACTTGGTAAATGCCGCCACTGATATGCTGTGCATCAAGGAGAACATGTACAATGAGCAGGCGCAGTTTGGGCAGTGGGATGAACTGCCAAAATTTATTGCTCGCCATTTCGTGGACGGCGAGGGCGGCGAAATGATTATCATCTACAACGAGACAATGATAAGGGAGATTGCCGAGGCTATCAAAGGTTTGACGTTTGAGAAGCCGCTGAAAGTCTATGTGTTCTCTACCGATAGAGATCCCTACGAGGACGAATTTAATGATGTCCTTGACAAGGTGGAGCTCTGTGCTCTGCCCGCCGCCATCTATGATGCCTATGTGCAGGTGATACCGCGGCCAAAGGACAAAGAGGAGGCGATTGTCCCCAATTCTAACGAAGAGGGGCTGGATGATTGGAACGAAGACGCAAATACGGATATAAACTTTGCCACAGAAAAGGAGCACAAATGAGAATACTGGAATATCAAGAAAGAGCCGTGAAAGCATTGGTGGAAATGTCTATCAAAATGCTTGAGTACCCGCAAGACTATCAGAACCTTGTGTTCAAAGCTCCTACGGGCAGCGGGAAGACCATTATGGCTACGCGCGTGCTTGCTGACCTGCACGAGGAGTTATTGGCTGAAGGCAGGCCCGATGCCGCCTTTGTGTGGATTGCTCCGCAGAAACTCCATCTGCAGAGCTTTGAAAAACTGAAGGCGCTGTTTGCCGAGAACCGCCGACTTACACCTGTCCTCTATAACGACATCGATCAAAGCGAGGGAGTGATAAAGTCGGGCGAGATACTCTTTATCAACTGGGAGAGTGTGAACAAAGACTCCAATATTATGGCTATGGAGCGCGAGAACGCCGACAGTTTCTTTCAGATTGTAGACCGCACCCGCATGGAAGAGCATCGCCCCATATACCTTATAGTAGACGAGGAGCACCGCAACTGGAGCGCCAATGCCGATAAGAGCCTAAAGGTGGTGCAAAGGATTCACCCGAAAGTGGAGCTCCGTATCTCTGCCACGCCAAAGACAAATTCCGATCAACGTTACACCATCGACAGATCTGACGTCATTGCGGAAGAGATGATAAAGAAAGGTATCTACCTCAATGAGGACATAAAGGTAGACAATGCTGACCCTAACCTCAACATGCACCTGCTGCATAAGGCTCTCGACATGCGCCAGAAGATGGCTGATGAATACAAGCGGCTGGGCGTGACTGTCAATCCTATGCTGCTCATACAGTTGCCCAACGATTCTTCCGAAAAGCTGACAAGTGAAGAAAAAAGTTTGAAAGACAGCTTGATAAACACGCTCAAGGGGCAATACAACATCAGTGTGGACAATGGCAAGCTCGGCATCTGGCTTAGTGGCGAAAAGACTATTGACGAAAAAGAAATATCACGGAATGACGACCTGACGCAGGTGCTGCTCTTCAAGCAAGCCATAGCGCTGGGCTGGGATTGTCCGCGCGCCTCGGTGTTGCTTATCTTCCGTAATCTGCAGGAAGAAACTTTCACCGTGCAGACCCTTGGGCGGATACTTAGAATGCCGGAGCAGCATTTCTATACCACTGAATTTCTTAATTACGGCCACGTCTATACCGACCTCAGTAAAGACAAGATAAAGATTGCCATTGAGGACACTGATTACATCAACAAAGATGCGATAAGAAGTATAAGGCGCGAAAATCTAACGAATGTCTCTTTGCCAAGTTCTCACCAAGAGCGGCGCGGCGAAGACCAAAACCGATTGGGGCCCGACTTTAAGCGCGTGATGCTTGATGAGATAGCCATATTCTTGGGCGTGAAGGTGGATAACACCCTCTTCACTATAGAGCAGATGGAGAATTGGACGCCAGAGGAAATCGAAAAATACAGTAATCCGCTGGCTTTGCTTGGCACCACGGTGGAGTTTAATCGTAAGCGCATGGAGGATCAAGGCATAAAGATGGACGTGAAAGCCATTAATGTGCCAATCCCCAAAAATCTTCTTATTCAGAATGATGTGGGCGAGATAGACCTCACAAAGACAAAGCGTGTGCAGTTTGCACGAACGCAGAGCGAGATACAACGAGTGTATTATAACTTTTGCCACGCTATGGTGGTGCGTGCCAACTTTGAGCCGAAGAAGAGTACGGAAAAGCTGGCCGGCGTGATAAACGAACTGTTTGAAGAACTGTTCGGCGTGTTTGAACTGGAAGTGCCGAAGATAATCCTTTCCAACGACCGCAATCTGCACAACGTTAGGAAATTTACCGCACTCATACAGCGCACCCTCTCGCGCTATGCCAAAATGCGCGAAGACCGCCTGAAGAAAATGCGCGAGCGCTCGTTCGTGGAAACGCCGTGGGAGGTGCCTGCCATTAGACTTTTCAATGAAGACAGCAACAAGGTTTGGAAAGACGTAAAGAACCACGCCACGATGCCGTTTGTTGGATTGAAAAATTCCTCAACGCCAGAGCAGCACTTCACGCAGTTTCTTGAGGAAAATGCTCAGTATATCGACTGGTGGTATAAAAACGGCGATGAGGGTATGACAAACTTTGCCATTCCCTACACTAACCTTCGTGGCGAAAAAGCGTTGTTTTATGTTGATTACATCATTCGCATGAAGAATGGCAAGGTGCTCCTGTTTGACACCAAAACAGAGGACAGCGACCCTAACGCTGCCGCCAAGCACAATGCTCTGAAAGACTATATAAATGACTTCAACAGCCGAAGCCGTGGCTTACAACTCGATGGCGGTGTCATCATTGAAGACAAAATTGAGCCCGGCTTGTGGCGATACAGCGCTTTCAAAATTGAAGACACCCACGACACAACCACTTGGCAAGGCTTCTTTCCCGAACAGTATAAATAATTTGTAATATGGAAGGACTGGATAACAATTTCGTGAACTATGGCATACGCACCAATGACCTAAAGATTATTGAGGCACTGTGTATGGACAAAGATACGAATATCAACTTTGAATGGCTGAAGGAAGATATTCTCCGCGAGTACCACAACAAGAAGATGCGCGACATAGAAATCTCTGACAACGACACAGAGAACGTTATCAATAAGGCTTTACAAAAGATAAACTAATAGACGTGGCATGATTATCAAGCGTATCAAAATCAGCAATTATAAGACATATCTCAGTCTTGATTTAGACCTCAGTGTTGAGGCCGACAGGCCAATAATATTGATAGGTGGTGGCAACGGTGGCGGTAAAACAACCTTGTTTGAGGCTATCTGCGGCACTCTTTATGGACTAAAGATAAAGAACAAAGCCCATTTCTTTAGTTTACTTAACGATGGTGGCCGCGACACTGTGCCGCCAAAGATAGAATTGGAACTTACCTTTGAGGGCATTGTGCTTGGACGAACCTTTCCCTACGTTTTGCGCCGCCACTACGAGATAAATACCGTAGGTAACCTTGTGGAAAACGTGAAGATGAACATGAACGGCAATGTATTCCAATATGGCACATACACTCCGGCTGCGGAAAAGAGAAAGGCCGAGACTGAATTGAGCAAGATTATAAAAGGAAACCTGCCACAAGAGCTTAGCCGTTATTTCCTTTTCGATGCAATGCAATCCAGCGAGTTGCTGAAAGAGAATGTTTTCGCAAAAACCATCAAAGATAATATAGAAAATGTGATGGGTTTTAATAAATACAACCAAATGAGGCGCGCCGCCGAACACTTGCTGGAAGAGAAAACCAAGGAACGCATGGAGGCTAAGGAAGAGCGTGAGGAATATGAACAGCTTTGCGAAGACAAGCGGGGAATTGAAAGCAAACAGAAAGACGTGGCTTTGGAAATGGAGCAGACCTATCGTTATCTCGCCGACATGAAAGACAGCTACGACAGTGCAAAGCAAGGGGCAGACATGGCTAAAAGCAATGCCAACGAGATAGCCCGCATAAAGGATCAAATAGATTCCACAACAAAGCAAGCTAAAGGATATGTGGAAGCCTTGAACAACTTTGTGCAACACATGGAGGCTAATACCATCTTGCCACGCCTGTCCGATAATCTTGGGGCCGAAGTGAATCGGATGTTGAAAATAAGAGAACAACTTCAGGATGAACTAAGCCAAATCTATTCTGTAAAGGATATTGCCAATATTGCGAAAAAAGTGTTGGACTATCTTCGTGAGCTCCATGGTCTTAGTCGCGATGTGGATATTTCGGTGATGGCTGAAGATATTGCAGGCCAACAACAAGCGGTTTCCACTAATGATGAGTATGGCTATCTTGATCCCTCGGAGGTAGACGCTCTGGCAAAACTGCTTGACATCAATGCCACCAATGATTTCATTCAGCTTGACAAGCAACGCCAAACATTAGAATTGTTTATCAAAAACCTGCCTGCGTTGCAACAACAGAAAGAGACTCTGGAACGCACAAGTATGAAGGGAAATCAGGAGCTAATCGTAGAATATGAAAAAAGACAAAGCAGAATAAAAGAGCTGAAGCTGGAAGATTTGCGCCTAAAAGAAGAAATAAGGCGGCTGACTGTCCGCATTAATAATATAGATGTACAGATGCAGGAAGAGCCCGACCCTAAATATGACACGCTTGTAAAACTCGTGCCATTCTTTGGAAAGGTTACTGATGAATTGTTGAAACAAAAACGCTCGCTGATAGAAACACAGATGCAGCGCCAGCTCAACAAGATGCTTGTCTCTTACAAAGACCATATTGGCAGAGTGGAGATCTCTGAGTCGCTGGAGAATTTCAATATAAAAATGTATCATACATCTGGCAACGAAATTTCTTTGGATAACCTCAATGCTGCCTCAAAGCAGATTTTCATTCAGGTTCTGCTGAAAGTATTGCGTAACCTTGGCGATTATAATCCTCCGGTGATGATTGATACTGTGATGGGAGTCCTTGATGATGAGAGCCGCGATGTGATGATGGAAGAATATTTTCCAAAACTCGCTCAACAGACGATTTTGCTCTGTACTACTTCGGAAATAAGAAAAGATGGTGAAGGCTGCGACTATGAAAAGCTGAAACCCTTCATCTCTAAAACCTACACATTGGTACGAGATGTTGAACATCAAAATACGCATGTCGAGGAAGGGTATTTCGGAGTGAAACTTGATAACGAATAATAAAGACTTGAGGTTATGGAAGTAGCATTAGACAATATACGACAGGCCGAAAATATCGCCAATGATTTGATGCCATTAAAGGAAAAGCTGGAAGAGCGGATAAATCTTTCAGCTACTGTTGGACAAGAGCCGCGATTGGCGCTCAATAATAACAAGGTCATGCGAATATCATTGCTTACGGGGCTGGGACTGTCGGAAAAGCGAACGCTTGACGGTATTGAGGATATACGTCTTTCTTCTTCAAGCATTCGTATTCCGTCGTCCTTCTTCACTTACGACAATTTAAGGTCTTTGTTTTCAGCACTGATAAAGTTGAGGTATCACGACCTCAACGTGGATTGCCAAGACAATCCACTAATATCACGCATCATCGCGAAGGAAATGTATCGTGGCAGAGATTTCCTGTTGCAAGAAGGAAACATAGATAAATTATTGCTCTTTGTTCCGAATGGAGGGCATACCCCAAGCAGTATCCCGGCATTGCGCCTTGTGGTAGGCGACTATGGCGAGGATATTCCTGCCGAACTGGATATAAACGGAAGAAATGTGAACAACGCCCAAATTCTGATAGCTGGCGCAACGGGTTCGGGAAAATCGAATCTTATCGCAGTGCTAATTCAGCAATTCCGCTCGCTGTCTGTAGAAACACCATGTCCTGTAAACTTTCTGTTGTTTGATTACAAAGGTGAATTTGCCAATCCTGCCAATCGCGCGTGGCTATCTTATTTTGACGTCAGTTCCACTTGCATCCTTGACCCAATGCGCATGCCTCTGCCATTTACCCCATTCAAGGATTTAAGCAATGCAACTCAAAACCAAGTAAACCTTTATTCTACAGAGATGGCAAGTGCTCTATGCGCTATTGGCAAGACTAATACTGGGGCAAAACAAAACACACGGTTGAGTACGGCGATAATAGAGGCTTACTCTGAGACTAAAGGATTGCCGATAACATTTAATATGATGCTAAACCATTATCGCAACTTGTTGCCTGACCCTGCAGGTGAAGATAGTATTACTTCTATATTGACAGAGCTTGTGCGCAACAATATCTTTGAGGAAAAAGATTTAGTAAGCCTCACTGACGAATGTTTTATTATAAAACTTGATGAGTTTCCTAAGGATGGAGCTTTGGCAAAAGCTATTGTTTATTTCGTCATTTCTAAGCTCAATAGTATCTACGAAAAACTTGACGTTCAGGCAAAAAATGACGAATGTGTACAGATACGCCATTTTACCATCATTGATGAAGCGCACTATATGCTCGATTTTGACAATCGCCCTCTGCGCAATCTTATTGCTGTGGGGCGAAACAAAGGAATGAGTGTTATTCTTGCTACTCAGAATATGGCCAGTTTCCAAAGCAAGTATTTTGATTTCTATGCTAATGCGCAATATCCGCTTATCATGAAACAACAGACAATCTCCGATCCCGTGATAAAGGATTTGTTTGGAGTGAGCG
The DNA here is from genome assembly GCA_964596865.1 of uncultured Bacteroidaceae bacterium. Lineage (GTDB taxonomy): Bacteria > Bacteroidota > Bacteroidia > Bacteroidales > Bacteroidaceae > UBA6382. The sequence goes on along the minus strand of CAZQVW010000004.1, from coordinate 6,847 downwards.
GTAAGGAGCTGCAAGAAATCCGCTCTGAAATAGCGGCTCTGCAACTTGGTGAACTTATAATTAAGAACCAAGATCTTGCAGGGCTGGGGCTAATGGGAAAGAAATACAAGAAGATAAAGGTATCGCATCTAATATGATTTATCCCAAATCGATCAATAGGCTATTTTTTTGATGAGTTTACCATATTATTTCTAATTTCTAATGGCTGCCATTAGGAACATAGGTGTTGCTATTGTGTAGCTATTTGCACACACGACCACAACTTACAATTTTCTAATGACCGATTTAGTTTGAACCGTTCCTTGACTTGTACCAACATTGAATACTCTTCTTGTGTCATTGCTAATCTCTTTCTGAGTATAAAACTCAAAATGTTAAACTTTTATTGTACTTAGTCTTGACACAGTTGAAATGATGTTCTCGCCCCCTATAGGTCTCGTCCTGCTGGCAAGACGTACGGCAATATTACGGACTGACGGACTTTTTCTGCGGCCCATAAAAAATCCCCGCAATGCGGGGGATATGTGCATTGCGGGGAAAGATGATTTGTGGAATAAAAGTAACTATAATTTTGGAAAGAGGATTATTCTCTCTTTCAGAATTGAGTTTCTCTCTTTCAGAATAGGGCTTTTCCCTTCAGAATTGGGTTACCCACCTTCAGAATTGGGTTACTCACCTTAGGGATTCTGTTTCTATATTTTGGGAAATAAATTGTTATCTTTGCATCATAAATCTAAACGATTCATGGCCGATAATAATTTGATAATGTCAAACGATAATCTTTTGAATGATGTTTGCAACATCATAGACAATGCGCGTAATCATTTGGCTATATATGCTAATTCCGAGATTATAATGACCAATTGGCATGTTGGGATGAGAATCAAAGAAGACGTTCTGAATAATGAAAGAGCAGAATATGGTAAACAGGTAATTAAACGCTTGGCCATCAAACTTACAGAAAAGTATGGTAAAGGTTGGAGTTATTACAAGCTCCAACATTGTGTACGTAGTGCGTACACTTTTACTCACGATGAAATTGTGTACGCAGTGCGTACACAATTGACATGGACACACCTTCGTTCGTTAATGGGTGTTGAAGATTCCCTTGCTCGCCAATTTTATGCGGAGATGTGTGCGGTTGAGCATTGGGATACACGAACATTGGATGACCAGATTGATAAGAATTTATATCTACAAACAGCGTTAAGTCGCAAGCCAGAGGACATCATCAAACGAGATCTTGACGAAGTAAAGATTAAGAATCAACTTGTGCCTGATATGGTATTCCGTAGTAGTTATTTCTTGGATATGCTTGGCTTACCTGATACGTTCTCTGAAAAAGATTTGGAAGCAGCCATACTCAATCAGATAGAAGACTTCCTGAAAGAGCTTGGGTCTGATTTCTGCTTTATTGGCAGGCAAAAGCGTATTACCATTGATTCTACTGATTATTATATGGACTTGCTATTCTATCACAGAGAACTTAAGCGGCTCGTCTGCATAGATTTAAAGCTCGGTAAATTCAAACCCGAATATGAAGGTCAGATGCTTTTTTATCTCCGCTATTTGAACAAGAATGTAAGAAAGGACTGGGAAGAGTCGCCCATTGGACTTATACTGTGTTCGGAAGGAAACACAGAGCATATAGAGTATTTGATGCTTGATGAGAACAGTCCCATTAAGGTCGCTCAATATTATACAAAGCTTCCTGACAAAAAACTTCTTGCCGAGAAACTGAAACGCGCAGTTACTATCGCCAAGGAGAAATTGTTTGAGAAACGCGATAATGACCCAAAAGAAGATAGATGAAAAAAGTAAACATGATTAACCTAAATCTGTCATTAGAAAATTATAAGTTGGGTTTACGTGTGCAAATAACTGCACATTAGGGTGCGTCATCTGAACTGTGTCATGCAGCGTGTGCTTTTGGGGGAATGCTGACGGGCAATCTGGAGCGTTCCTTCTTGGCAAAGTCATGCTGGGTTCAATGCCCAGCTTGACTTTTTGAACGCTGGCGGTATAAACCATCGCGTCCTTTCTTGACACCGCAAAAATACAACCAAATTTTCAAATCCACAATGTTTTCTATAGATTTCTAAACATTCGGCTATAAGATTCTGAAGCTATCCCCCAATTTTATTGCAAACTGCTGTACTGTCAGCCCCCAGTTGGCCAGTGGCATAGTACAGCCCATAAAAAATCCCCGCAATGCAGGGGATATGTGCATTGCGGGGAAAGATGATTTGTGGAATAAAAGTAACTATAATTTTGGAAAGAGGATTATTCTCTCTTTCAGAATTGAGTTTTTCTCTTTCAGAATTGAGTTTCTCTCTTTCAGAATAGGGCTTTTACCTTCAGAATTGGGTTTCCCACCTTCAGAATTAAGTTACTCACCTTAGGGATTCTGTTTTTGTATTTTGGGAATTGAGTTGTTTTCTTTCGGTATTAGGTTTACTATACTTTCGGAAAAATTTACTCTACTTTCGGAAAGGTTTACTCTACTTTCGGAAAAACTTACTCTACTTTCAGAAAGGCTTACTCTGCTTTTCGGAATGAGCGTTGCCTTTTATGGCTCGCCCGTTTAGTTCTTTTTATATTTCCTGCGGCCCTGAATATACACGCCCTGGGCAGGGACGGACGACAAGCGGCGGCCGCTCACGTCATAGATGGTGTTGTCTGTCATCTGGCCTAATTCCGAGATAATCCTGTCTATGCCGGTGATTTCTCCGTTGCCGTCAAGAGTGGGGTTTTCCACCAAATAGTATTGCGAACCGGCATCGGAGTAAGTCCATTGCACCACGGGGTTGGGATAGTTGCCTGAAGAGATGCACATAAAGTTGCGACTGCCGTCTGTATAGGTGTCATCGCCTGAAAGAAAACTGAACGTGCCGTTGTTGTTGGCCTTGACGCCGGTGAGGGCGGTCTTGGTGTCGGTGAACTTATAGGTGCGGATGTCCGACCCGCTGCTGGCGCGATAGGCGTAGCTTTTCTTGCCCACGTTGTAGAGGTAGAATTTGCCATCTTCCTGCGTGAGTGTCCAGTTTACATTGGGGTCGCTGCTGTTGAGCGGGGCGGTGTAGGCGGTGCGTCCGCTGTTGTTGATGCCGTGAGTGGCCGAAGCATCGCCGGTGATGCCGGTGATGCTGATATTTTCGGCCGAAACGCTCTGGTCGTAGCAGATATAACCGCCGCCGTTGGCATTGACAATCAGATAGACGGTGGCCTTGCTCAAATCCGTTACGGCAGCTTTTTCTATCAAGGCAGACATGGTGGTAACGGTGTCCACTCTCTCGCCCTGCACGAAATAGCCCGTGAAATCCACGCTGTTGCCAATCATGATGTTGGCGGGGAGGGTGAGCTTATTGTCTTGTGAGAAATCGCTGGTGGTGTATTGCTTGGTGAAGTACTTGGGGTTGCCATACTTGTCGAAGTTGTCAGTGCTTCTCACGTCATAACCGTATTTCACCGTGAGTGTGCCGATATGGAATTGGGCAGCGGGAGCGGCCAAAAGGGTGTACGCTTTCTGGGCGGGGGCGGTATTATAGGGGGCGGCCAGATCGTGGCCCAAAGAATCCTGAATATCGCCATTAAGCTGGGCCTGGGTGAGAGTGAGGGTCTCGTTGGTCTGGACATTCAGCATCACATCGATGATTGCGCCACCGTTGCCGACGAGAGTGTTCTTCTCACTGGCGTTGCCTTCCGCTCCGATATAATCCCAGTCCACCTTAAATCTCATTCTATACAATCCGTTAGCGTTTTCGGGCACCGTGAATGTGGGCATGGCGTTTTGGATTTGGTTGCCGTTGCCGGCGGTGGTGCCATCGCTCTTGCGCCAAGCGCCGTTGATCTGGCAACCGTTGTAGCTCACGACATCGCTACCGGCGGAGGGCTTACCGTCCTCTCCCACGTTGGAGGTGAAGATGCCGTTCTTGTCCCAATCCACATATACATAGCCCTGCATATAGCCGCCGCTGTAATTAAATTTGGGCGTTACCACATCGCCCGGCTTCACCGTGAACACAGTGGTGGTGGTCATGTTGTTATAAGGCTTTTTGCTGACAGAAACCGATTGTGTCTCGCCGTTCACGGTGATTCCTGCGCCGCTGATGCTGCGCTGTGAGTGAGTCCACGCCCCGTTTTTGTCGAAGCTCAGGGCATAGTATTCGGAAGCAAAGCGCACCGAGGATCTGTTGTCCACCACGATGGAATCAAAGTAGCATATAAAGTCCTCATCGTTTGCGCGGCTGGCCACGTCCGGCACAATCACCAGTGAATAGATGTCTATGCCCGGGGAGGAGGAATCTTCTGTGGTGGAATCCGAGGCCCATCCGGAGATAGAGAATACGGCGTCCTGCCATTTGTCGGAGGCCTCCACGTCGTTGGCCGTGAGCGACCAGAATTGTTCGTCCTCGCCATTTTGCCACGCCCAATCTTTCTCTGCGGCAGAATGTTTGCCCAATCCAATAAGCATCATCTTGCTGGGCGAAGGCTTTTTGGGGATGTAGGTCATCACGTGAACATACTTGGCGTTCTTGGTGATGCGGATGGGGGTGTTGAGGTCGATGCGCAATCCGTAGAGGTTGCTGCCGTAATGTGAGCGCTGGAAACCTACGATTTTTTCAGACGTGTTGATGACGCGACCGATGATAGAATCGTAGGTGGTCTTGAGAAAATTGTCTATTACCAAGGCGTTGCCCTGGAGCTTGGCGGCGTGGGTAACGGTGTCTTCGCGGAAAGGCGATTGCTCCCACGAGTCGTAGACGCCCACCTTCTTGTAATCCTGTGTTTCAAAGCTGATTACGGTCTGAGCCTGTGCCGTAATTGTCAGGGCCAGGGCGAGTAAAGAAATATAGAATGTTTTCATAGTTGGTTTACATTACGCGGAGGTTGGACAAAAGGGGACAGGCGCGACTGTCGTTGATCTTTATGCGCAGTTTGGTGGCTTTATAGCCATCGCCATAGCTTTTGGCGGTGCTGCCGTTGAGGGGGATGATGCGCTTGTAGCCCACGGTGGTGGTGGCGATGTTGCCGCCCAGTTTTGTCCACGTAGAGCCGTCGGCGCTATACTCGATAGTAAACGACTTGATTCTCTGACCCAAGCGGATAGGCTCGGCCAATTCCACATAGCGGATTGTTTTGGGCGAAGTCCAGGTGAGGGTGATAGTGGCCGTGAGGGTGGTGTCGTTGGTGGCCCAATAAGAGGCGGAGTCGTTGTCCACTAGGTTTTTAGCGGAGTAGGTGGTGCCGTTGGCGCCGGCCTGACGCTCTTCAGACACCTCGATAGTGGCTTCGGGAGCGTAGTTGTGATCCCACAGGCGCTCATGAAGCAGTTTGCCCACGTTCTTTAGGACGGTCACTTGGTTTTCGGGCAGTTCACCACTGCGGTCAGGCGGACAGTTGAGGATAAGAGTGGCGTTGCGGCCCACTGTCTCCAAATACATCTGGAATGTGCGCTCGGCGGAATTGGGAGTGGAGGAGGGATGCCAGAACCAACCGCCGCTGGTGAACTTGGCATCGCTCTCGCCCGGGTGCCATTGCCAGGCATTGATGTCGCCGTATTCCTTGTCGCCGAACAGCCAGTTGGTTTCGCCGGCCCATCCTGCCTCATTGCCAATCCAGCGGGCCTCGCCGCCCACGCCCCACATCACGCAGTTGGGCGCAATCCTATGTATGCGGGCGCGCAGGTTGGGTATATCATAATATGTAGTGGCATTTGCGATACTACGGTTTTTGTCGCCCTCGCCGCCGTAGTAGCCGCCGCCACCAGTGGCGCCGTCAAACCACATTTCAAATTGGTCGTTGCCATATTGAGCCAGTTCCTCGCACTGGGGGATAAACACGTTGGTGGTATATCCCTCTTTGCCCCAATAGCGGGAGTTTCTATCCCACGGGCTCACATAGAAACCGTATTTCAATCCCAAATCTCTGGCGGCTTCGCCAAAATCCTTGGGGATGTTGGTCTTTTTTGCGTTATCGTTACACGACTCGTTGATTACGCTGTGAGTGGTGGTCTTGGTGGGCCAAAGGCAGAAACCGTCGTGATGCTTCACCACGGCGATACCGCCCTTCATTCCGGCTTCTTTTATTGCTGTGAGCCACTGGCGCGGGTTGGGCACCTTGGTGGGAGCGAATTTGCTCTCGGCCTCTGTGCCGTCGCCCCACTCCAGGTCGGTGTAGGTGTTCATTCCGTAATGGAAGAAGGCGTAGAACTCGGTCTCGTTCCATTTAATCTGCCTCTCGCTGGGCACGGGGAAGCAGGGTAGGGGAGCGTTGCTGGGGTCGTTCAGCGTTTGCTGGGTCACCTCCATCTGCGCTGTGGCTGCCAAAGGCACTATGGCCGCCACGATGAGTGTTTGTTTCAAATTCATGTTTTTGGATTTAAGTTGTGTCTTTTATTTCCTATATTATAATGTGTTTATATTCTCGTATTAGTTTTGAGGGTGATTGCCGTTGCTTATGGCGTGATATTCATTGACATGGGCGTGGATTTTTTTGCCCATAAGCGCAGATTGAAACGTTTTTCGCCGTTTTTACGCGCTTTTGCCAAATATTATCATTTTCTGCTGCAAATTTAGGTCTTTTACACTGAAAATCCTCACAATTTGAAAGGAAATATCTCCCATCTGCGAACAAATTTCTGCGAGCTGACATTTTTTTTGCCCGCGTTAGTTTGCGTTCACAGTGCTGTAACAATAACTAAACAGTACTGTTTAGTTATTGTTACAGTACTGTTTAGTTATTGTTACAGCACTGTTAACGATAGTCAAAACGATTGGATGTGGCTTTTTTGCGCATTAAAAACTCCTTTTCGCGCATTAAAACTCCCTTTTCGCGCATTGTTTTT
>CAZQVW010000003.1:0-26398 GCA_964596865.1 uncultured Bacteroidaceae bacterium | reverse complement strand
ACTGTGAACGATAGTCAAAACGATTGGAAGTGACTTTTGCACGGGATAAACGCGGATTGGGTCGGGAGTAATTCTAATTAGGTCGGGTGTAATTATATTTAGGTCGGGATTGATACTAAATAGGTTACGATTGATACTAAATAAGTCAGGAATAATTCTAAAAAGGTCGGGAAAAGGTTGTATTAGTCAGTTATTTGGCTGCCTTAGCCGTAAAAAAGAAAAGATTTGGTAACTTTGCAGGATTTATAGTGCTGGTTGATAAAAGTAGAGAGTGGTATTACGTTATAAGAATGTGGTATGGAATCTCTTTATTTGAGCGGACGGAAGTGAAATTATGTAGAACCCCCGCAATATCCGCTCCCACCGGCTAAATCTGTACGAAATATCAAATACTGACAACACACATATTATATTGACAACACACATATTATATATAGAAAATGAAAATAGCATTGATAGGATACGGCAAAATGGGCCGTATGATAGAAAAGGTGGCCAAAGAAAGGGGCCACGAGATTGTTTGCGTGATAGATGTGGACAATCAAGAGGATTTCGACAGTGAGGCATTCAAGAGTGCTGACGTGGCAATCGAGTTTACTACACCGTGGACGGCTTACGACAACATTATGAAGTGTTTTGAGAGAGAGGTGAAGGTAGTTACGGGCAGTACCGGTTGGCAAAAAGACCACCTCAAGGAGATAGAAAGCCTTTGCCAGTACGGAATGCATACACTGTTTTGGAGCAGCAATTATTCACTGGGAGTTTACTTGTTTTCCAAGTTGAATAAACAACTGGCCCAGTTGATGGCGCCCTATTCTGCCGATTATGAGCCGCATATCGAGGAGATACACCATATTCATAAGTTGGATGCCCCTTCAGGCACGGCTATCACTTTGGCGGAGGGCTTAATAGAGAATTATCCCGAGAAGACTGAGTGGGTGAAAGGCACGCTCACCAAGCCAGACGGCACAGTGGAGGGCAATAAAGATAATTCGAAGGGCCAGCTGCGGGTGGATAGCATCCGTGAGGGCGAAGTGCCGGGCACTCACAGTGTGATATACGACAGTGAGTTTGACACCATTTCGATTACTCACGAGGCCCACTCGCGCGGCGGCTTTGTCCTTGGGGCAGTGCTGGCGGCGGAATATACGCTCACCCACGAGGGATTGCTCACCATGGAGGATATGATGGAGAATAAGTGATTAATGATATATCTTAACAAAAATGGAAAAAACTGATACTAAGAATAATACCCCCAAGCAGCGAAGCCTTAAGGTGAGGGCCGCGTATTGCGCCGTGGCCATTATCCTTTGGATTGCTTTCTGCGTATGGATAAAGAGTTGGTTGGGATTGGTGGTTGTGCCGTTTATCTTTGATGCTTATATCACCAAGAAAATTCCGTGGACATGGTGGCGACGCAGTAAAAACAAGACATTGAGGACTGTGATGAGCTGGGTAGACGCCATAGTGTTTGCATTGGTGGCCGTCTATTTTGTGAACCTCTATTTCTTCCAGAACTTTGTCATTCCCTCCTCGTCGCTGGAAAAGAGTTTATTGACGGGAGATTACCTCTTTGTGAGTAAAATGAGTTATGGCCCCAGAAAACCCATCACTCCGCTCCACATGCCGCTCACGGCCCACACCATACCCTTGCTGAATTGCAAGAGTTATCTGGATCATCCCCATTGGGATTATGAGCGAGTGAAGGGATTGGGAAATATTAAGCTGGGAGATATTGTGGTATTCAACTATCCCAGTGGCGACACCGTGGTGGCCAACTATCAGGCGCAGGATTATTACGGCCTTTGCTATGATTTGGGCAAAGAGATGATGGCGCAGCAGCAGGGCGTGAACACAGAAGAGATTGTGGCCGCGCAAAAGGCGCTGCCTATCAATGAGCAGATACAGTGGAGCGCGCAGCAATACGCGCTTGCCCAAATGTTTATGGAGCTCAACCCAAATGAATTGGGCAAGAAGATGGCGCGCCCCGTGGATATGCGTGAACATTATGTTAAGCGCTGTGTGGGATTGCCCGGACAGGTGCTCCAGATAAAGAAAGGGGCTGTTTACACTAACGGTCATAAGATGTTTCAACCTAAGGAGGTGCAATATAGTTATAATGTAACACTATTGGCTCCCCTACCCGATGACCTCTGCCACGAATACGGTATCAGTGTGGAAGACCGCTCTGAAATCCTGCAAGGCGGCAATGCCAGTGGGATTACTGTGGTGAGGATGCCGCTCACAAAGCGCGCCCTGAAGATGCTGCAAAGCCGTAAAGACCTCGTAAGCAACATTGAAAAGTGCGATGATGTGGATAGCTATCGCTTGTATCCCCATGTCTATAACACAGGGTGGACGGCCAACGATTATGGCCCCATCTTTATTCCCAAACGGGGCAGTAAGATAAAGCTGGATACCAAGAATTTGGCCCTATACGACCGCTGTATACGCGTATATGAGGGCAACAAGCTGGAACAGCGCGATGGCAAAGTCTTTATCAACGGAAAGCAGGCCACAACCTACACATTCAAGATGGATTACTATTGGATGATAGGCGATAATCGCGATAATTCGGCCGATAGCCGCTTTTGGGGCTTCGTGCCTGAGGATCATATAGTGGGCAAACCCATCTTTATATGGATGTCGCTCGATCCCGACCGCGGATGGCTCAATGGCAAAATCCGTTGGAACCGTTTGTTCCGCTCTGTGGATAGTATGAAATAAAAATGGCGCGGATGGAAGGCGCTATGTAGAGAAATGTGAAATAAAAGAGTAGCAGATTATTCCGATTAAGAGGTAATAATAAATTTATAATAGGCAGATTATGAAAAAATTATTGTTCTTTGCCGTGGTTTTGGCGATAGCTACCGCCACTATTGCGCAAAAACAAATCCAGATACCCGTATGGCAAAAAGGCGAATGCAATGATAGCGACTATCAAAAGGCTGTGCTCCATTGCTTTCTGCCCGAAAAGAGTAACGGAAAGGCTGTGGTGGTGTGCCCGGGCGGGGCGTATATGATGGTGTGCATGGATTATGAGGGTACGGAGCTCGCTCCCATGTTTAATGAGGATAGTGTGGCTCTTTTTGTGCTGAAATATCGCCTGCCCAACGGGCGCAAGGACGTCCCTCTGAACGATGCCCTGCAATCAATGCGCATTATCCGCTCCCACGCCAAGGAATGGGGAATAAAAAAGGTGGGCATTATGGGCTTTTCCGCCGGCGGACACCTCGCTTCCACCCTGGCCACGCATTTCACCGACTCAATCACGCGGCCCGACTTCCAAATACTCATCTATCCCGTTGTCTCTATGCAGGATGGCGTAACTCATTTCCATTCGCGCGAAAATCTTTTGGGCAAAAACCCCTCGCAAGCCCTTAAAGACGTCTATTCCAATCAATTGATGGTAAACAAAAATACTCCTCCCGCGTTTATCGCCCTCTCTGCCGCCGATAAGGTGGTTAAGCCCAAAAATTCATTGGATTATGCCGCTGCTTTGATAGAATATCAGGTGCCGGTGGACCTCCATGTCTATGAAGGCGGATTCCACGGCTGGGGTATCCACAAAAATTTCAAGCAATATTCTCAGTGGACGCAGGAATTGCGCTTTTGGCTCAAGTCCAGATAGGTTTATTATTAGGAAAAACTTGTAATCTTTCAGTTAAAGCGGGTAATTACCGGTGTTATGTTGGTAATATATCGGAATTATGCCGGTAATATATCGGTGTTATGCTGATAATATATCGGTGTTATGTTGGTAATATATCGGTGTTATGCCGATAATATATCGGTGTTATGTTGGTAATATATCGGTGTTATGCCGATAATATATCGGAATTATGCCGGTAATATATCAGCGAAAACAGATTAAATCATTGCGATATCCACATTTATCTAACGATGACTGAACGCCTACTGCATTATGTTTGGGAAAACCGCTTGTTTTCCAATTCCCATCTGATTACTACGGACGGGGAGAAGGTGGACGTGGTGTCGATGGGCACTATGAACACAGACGCCGGGCCGGATTTCTTTGACGCTCATGTCATAATCGATGGAGTGCAGTGGGTTGGAAATGTGGAGGTGCATCTACAAAGTTCCGATTGGGAGCGCCATCATCATCAGGATGACCCCGCTTATAATAACGTGGTGCTCCATGTGGTGGAGGAGGCTGATTGCGATGTCTATACGCAGGACGGGCGCAAGGTGAAGCAGATTGTGGTGAGCGTGCCCGAGTTTGTGGAGAAGAAATACGCGGAACTTATGACTGCCTCGGGCGAAAGGCCGTGTTATGTCAGTGCCGCACTTTTGCCGGAGGGGGAGCGTAAGGCTTGGTTGGATAATCTGGCTACCAAGAGGCTGAATCGCAAAGCCGCTGAGGTGAAAAATCGCCTTATTCTCTGCGAAAACGATTGGGAGCACGTCTTTTTCATCACAGTGGCGCGCGCTTTCGGGTTTGGAATCAACGCCGACGCTTTTGAGCAGTGGGCTCGATTGTTGCCTTATTCGGGTGCGGCCAAACACCGCGATAGCCTGTTTCAGATAAATGCCCTTTTCCTCGGTTCAGCCGGATTTCTTAGTGAACATTATGAGAAATACGGCATCGAAGACTGGGATAAATTGAAAAACGAGTTCCATTTCTTGAGCCGGAAGTTTAATATTGCGCCGATGCCCAAGGAAAGGTGGAAATTTCTGCGCCTTAGGCCGCAAAATTTCCCCACTGTGAGGATGCAACAGTTGGCTAAGATGTATAGTGGTGGGAAATTGTCGCTGTCGGCAGCAATGGAGGCGCCCTCATTGCGGCAAATGCGTGAATTGCTTGCAGTGGAGGGTTTGCAAACGGGCTCTATGAATTTATTAATCCTAAACGGAGTAATCCCGGTGCTGTATGCCTACGGCCATTATCGCGGCGATAGCGCCCTTGTAGGCAAAGCGGTGGACTGGCTCCACCATCTGCCGGCCGAAAACAACAGATATACGCGCCTATTCCAATCCCAGGCGTTCAAATTGGCCGATGCTGCGCAATCCCAGGGCGTTCTGCAATTAATGAAAGAACTTTGCGAGCGGAAAGACTGTCTGAAATGCGCCCTTTGTGCATGCTATATGTGCTCCGCTCCCGCTAATAGAAAATTATAACATACATTCTGAAAATCAATAAAATACTATTACTCATAATATGAAGCAATATCTTTTTACTCTCCCTATGCAGGTGCGCGATTACGAATGCGATTTGGAAGGTATCGTCAATAATGCCAACTACCTCCATTATATGGAGCATACCCGCCACCAGTTTATGCTTTCGCGCGGCATCAGTTTTATTGACATGCACCGCAGGGGAATCGATGCGGTGGTGGCCCGCGTTTCTATCCAGTATAAGGCGTCGCTTACTTCGGATACTGATTTTCTTTCTTGCCTGAATGTGAAGAAGGAGGGGCTGAAATACGTCTTTCAGCAGGACATCTATCGCAAGGCCGATGAAAAACTGTGTGTACGCGCCCGTGTGGAGACTGTTACCATCGTAAATGGAGCCTTGGGCGAATGTGAGGAAATGACTGCCCTCTTGCAGAATGATGAGCACACCAATCCTGCCCAATAAATTGGGATAACCCGCTATAAACCGCCTTTTTATGTACACGCAGGAAACTCTTAACGCACTTACCCTCGCCCTCATGTTTCCAAACAAGGTGGCGAAACTGTGCGAACTCTATCGCAAGGCAGGGTCGGCCACGGTGATTGTGGATAATGCCGCATCGCTGCAGGATATACTGCCTGATTTCAATCCCTCTGCCTTTCCGATAGACGCTAATATGCTGGTTTCCTGCCGCGAAAAAGCCAAAAAGGAGTTGGAGTACCTGGAAACTCACTCCGCCCGCTGCCTCACGCCCGATATGCCCGATTATCCCCAAAGGATGCTGCTGGATGATTGTTCAGATTTCCCGTTAGCCCTTTTCTATAGCGGCAATGCCGACCTCAACGCCCTGCATATCATCAGCGTGGTGGGCACACGCCACAGCACTCCCTATGGTTTCGACATCATTCAAAACCTTATGGAGGATCTCTCCGTGGCATTTCCGGATTTATTGGTGATAAGTGGTTTGGCCTACGGCACCGACATCAACGCCCACCGCGCCGCCCTGCGTTTTGGCCTGCCCACGGTGGGAGTGCTCGCCCACGGGCTGGATATGCTCTACCCTCAAATCCATCGCCATACGGCTACGCAGATGCTTTCTCACGGCGGATTGCTCACTGAATACCCTACGGGCTCCAAACCCTTTTCTTTTTCTTTCCTTAATCGCAACAGACTGATTGCTTCCGCCTCAGACGCCATCATAGTGGTGGAAAGCAAGGAGCATGGCGGTGCTCTCACCACGGCCCGTTGCGCCGTTACCTACAATCGTCCTGTGTTTGCATTCCCCGGGCGCATTACGGACGAGGCCTCCCGGGGTTGCAACGCCATTATTCGCAAAAACGAGGCCGAGATTATTACATGCGGTCGCGATTTAGTGGAAAGCCTGAATTGGCAGCCCACAGCGAAGAAGCCTGCTCCCCTACCCTCTTTGTTTGATCAAGAGCTTACAGGCGAAGAAAAGGCTGTCTACGAGCTTTTGGGCGATGAGCCAGTGCATATCAGTTTGCTTGCCGCGCATTTACCTTTGCCTATCCAGAAAATTATGCAAATTCTTTCCGACCTTGAGTTTCGCGATTTTGTAGCTTCTCTCCCCGGTTCGCGTTGGCGGAAAGTGGCGCGGAAATAAGGCGCAGAATAGAGTGTTTCCTTTAGATTGTGCGTTGGCAAACGAATTGGATATATTCTGAAAGGGCGTCTTTGATTTCCGGGTGGGAGAAATCTTTGATAATGTTTTGGGCTTCAGCGGCGTAGCGCTCCATACATTGATTGGCATATTCGATTCCGCCCTCTTTTTTGGTGAAGCTGACAAGGCGAGTGATGTCTTCTTTGTTGGCAAGGCCCTCCCTCACTTTGAGTGCGAGCGCCTGCATCTCGGCATTGCCGCTATGATTGAGCGCAAAGAGCACTGGCAGAGTGAGTTTGCCCTCCAGCATGTCGTTGCCGGTGGGTTTGCCAATGTCTGATGAGAAATAATCGAAAATATCATCGCGGATTTGGAAGCAGATGCCAATAATTTCGCCCATCCGGTTCATTTGATTGACTATCTCCTCCCCTGCCCCAACAGAGAGTGCGCCCAAACGGGCAGCAGAGGAAAAGAGCGATGCCGTCTTCAGGCGGATGACATCGTAATAAGAGGCTTCAGAGAAATCCGATTGCTGGGTATTGGAAAGCTGGATGATTTCGCCCTGTGATAGGTGCTTGCCGAGGATAGCAATATCATTGACAATGTGTATGTTGCCCGTTTTGGCGGCGTTTTCCAGCGAAGAAGACAAAAGGTAATCGCCTGCCAAAACGCCCACCTTGTTGCCATACACGGCTCTGACGGAGGGTCTGCCGCGGCGCTCATCGCTTTCGTCCACAATATCGTCGTGAACGAGCGATGCATTGTGGAGCAGCTCCAATGTGAGGGCAGAATAATAGGTGGCCTCCCCCACCCTTCCGAATTCCTTGGCCACGAGCAACAGAAGCATGGGCCGCATCAGTTTGCCCTTGTGGGCGGCTATTCCGCGACAGATATTATAAAGTGTGCCATCGGTATCTCCTACCATTTTATCGAACATGGAGGAGAATGTTTCCAATTCTTGTTGGATTGGCTTGCGTATGTTTGTTAGTTGATCCACAAAATTCTCAATGTAGCCGCAAAATTAGTAATTAATTGCGTTCCAACTCGGTTTAATTGCCTAATTTTACACAAAATTTCTGTAACTATGAAGAAATTGTTCCTCTTAGACGCCTATGCGCTCATCTATCGGGCGTATTATGCTCTGATTAGCAATCCGCGTATCAACTCGAAGAAGCAGAATACTTCGGCGGTGTTTGGATTTGTGAACACGCTGGAGGAGCTATTGCATAAGGAGCGCCCCACGCACATAGCTGTGGCTTTTGATCCCAAGGGCGGCACATTCCGCCACAAGCTATATCCGCCCTATAAAGCGCAGCGCGAGGAGACGCCCGAGGATATTCGATGGGCTGTGCCGGTGATAAAGGACATTATACGCGCGTATAATATAGAAATTCTGGAGGTGGACAATTATGAGGCCGACGATGTCATTGGCACAATGGCAGCGTTGGCGCCTTCCCGCGGTTTCGACACATTTATGATGACGCCTGACAAGGACTACGGCCAGTTGGTGGCTCCTCACGTGTGGATATACAAACCGCCCATGGGCATGAAGCCGCTCCAAATCCTCGGTCCCGAAGAAATTTGCGCAAAATACACCATTCGCTCGCCCAAACAGGTGATAGACATCCTCGGGCTCATGGGCGATGCGGTGGATAATGTGCCGGGCTGCCCGGGGGTAGGGGAGAAGACCGCTATCAAATTGCTCCAATCCTATGATTCCATAGAAGACATCTATGCCGACCCCTCCAAACTGAAAGGAAAGCTTAAAGAAAAGATTTTGGATAACAAGGAGCAGGTGTTGTTGTCTAAATTCCTTGTAACAATTAAGACGGACGTGCCCTTGGAATTTGACGAGGACAAATTAGCCGTTCGCCCCGCCAACACCGAGCGACTTGCTTCGCTCTTCCGCGAATTAGAGTTCTTTTCCTTATTAAAGAAGATGAACTTGGCTCCGAATTCCTCGGAATCTGTTTCCGTCAATTCCTCCGCTTCATTGAAAGCGACCACAGCTTTTTCGTCTGTCCGCTCATCCGAGCCTTCGTCATCGCAACCGGTGCAATTGGATTTGTTTGGAAATCATGTTTCGCCGATAGGGGAGGGCGTCTCTTCCGCTGAAGCGTTGCCACCGTTGCCGCCTCCCTCCAATTCGCAAATTATTCAGAATGACGCCCCGCAAAATCGCGCAGATGACGTCCAACCGGTCGAGAATGCTCCCACACGCGATTTTGAGGGCGCAAGATTGTCAAAAGCCGAAGTGCAAATAATTGATGATGAGGACAAACAAGCTCAAAAAATAGCCGAAATTCTTGTACGGGATTCCTTTGCTTTTGAGTTCGTGGCCACCTCACGCCGTCCTCTTGAGGCCAAAATTTGCGGTTTGGCCATTGCTACATCGTTAGATGACATTTTCTATTTTCCGTTCGCCAATCCACTGACGGGAGAGGGTAGGGTAGGTTCCGCTCTGAAGGCTCTCTTCCAAAATAACAAGGTCTTGAAAATTTGTCATGACCTGAAACCGCAATCCCAACTCCTCCGCCAAATTGGTATTTCCGTATCTTCCCCCTTCGCCGACACCATGTTGGCGCATTATGTGCTTCAGCCCGAATTGAAGCACGTGCTCCCACTTTTGGCTGACACGCTCCTACATACTTCCCTCCCGCAGGCCGAAGAAATTTTCGCGCCCGACATCTTGAAAACCGGCGATTTCTCTATTGCAAAAGTGGCGATTTCATCGGAATATTTCGCCCGCCGCGCGCAAGCGGTTTTTGCCATCTGGCCATTGCTGAAAAATGAGATGGAAAAACAGCAAGTACTACCTTTTTATGAGCAGACAGAAGCTCCGCTTGCCCTTGTGTTGGCAGAGATGGAGGCCACCGGCGTGAAAATCAATACCCAGTCGCTCGAAGACACTTCGCGATTGTTTACGGCGCGAATGAAGGAGTATGAGGACAAAGTGCACGAACTGAGCAACTCGAATTTCAACATTTCATCGCCCAAGCAGGTGGGTGAACTCCTATTTAATCACCTGAATCTCACTGATAAGCCCAAAAAGACCAAGACCGGTCAATACGTAACCAATGAGGAGGTACTGGAAGCCTTGCGCCCCGCTCATCCTGTGGTTGATTACATCCTTAAGTATAGGGCTATGAAGAAACTTTTGGGCACTTATATCGACGCATTGCCCAAACTAATCAATCCTCTCACTGGTCATATTCATTCCACTTTCAATCAGGCGGTTACAGCTACGGGTCGCCTTTCTTCTTCCGACCCCAATCTCCAGAATATCCCCGTTCGCGGTGATGATGGTAAGGAAATACGCAAGGCTTTTATTCCGGACGAAGGGCAGCTTTTCTTTTCGGCCGACTATTCGCAGATTGAACTCCGAGTGATGGCGCATCTTTCTCAAGACCCTCACATGATAGAGGCTTTTCGCGAGGGGCATGATGTACACGCAGCCACCGCAGCCAAGATTTTCCACAAAGATATTGCTGACATCACGCCCGATGAGCGCCGCAAGGCCAAGACCGCTAATTTTGGCATCATCTACGGTATTTCCGCTTTCGGTTTAGCTCAAAGAATGGGGGTGTCGCGCACTGAAGCTAAACAACTTATTGACGGCTATTTCAATACCTATACCCATATTCGCGACTTTATAGAACAGACAAAGGAAGAAGCGAAAAACCGCGGTTTCATCGAGACTATTTCTCACCGCCGCCGCTATATTCCGGACATTAATTCCCACAATGCTGTGGTGCGCGGATACGCCGAGCGCAACGCCGTGAATGCTCCTATTCAGGGCTCGGCGTCAGACATCATTAAGATTGCCATGGTGAGAATTTTCCGCCGTTTCCATGACGAGGGAATTAAATCAAAGATGATTCTGCAGGTGCATGATGAACTAAATTTCAGCGTTTTGCCCGAAGAAAAAGACAGGGTAGGGGAGATAGTGAAATACGAGATGGAGCACGCGTACACTTTGTCCGTTCCCCTATTGGCCGATTGCGGTTGGGGTGCGAATTGGCTTGAAGCGCATTGATTGTTAGTCGATTTTTTTTTCTGGTATATACCCATTATTTGACGTTTTTATTTTACTATCAGGGGCGGGTTTTATACCCGCCCGCAAAATGATGCGGTAATGTTTTGTAATTCATTTCATTAACAGCATCTGCAATTTGCGGGCGGTTATGAAACCTGCCCCTATTTGTCTATATTTTTCCTTCTTTGCCGCGTTTTCTTCGCGATTATTTCCATTTTTCCCCTCCTTATTTCCATTTTTCCTCACCTAATTTCATTTTGTCCCGACTTAGTTTGCGTTAACAGTACTGTTTAGTTATCTAAACAGTACTGTTAAGATAATGTTACAGTGCTGTAACAATAACTAAACAGTACTGTTAACGGTAGTCAAAACTATTAACACAGGATTTAAGTGGCGTTTTTTGTGTGTTATTTCGTGAATTTTCGCCCTTTTTTCTACATTAAATTCGCGGTTTTTTATTTTCCCTTTCGTGGTTTTTCAATATGTTTTTGATGTATATAATATAAACAAAAAAATCGCCAAATTCCTCGATGGAATGGCGATTTTTTGAATTAAGAAACGGGTATTTTGCGGTGATATATAGCGCGTTATTCGTGTGATATTGGGATGTGGATTTTCTAAATCAGTTTCACATTCTCGCCTTTTATGGCAGAAAGAATGTTGTTTGCCAATCCACTGGCGCCAATGCGGAACAAATCATTTTCCAGCCAGTCGTTACCGAGGATTTCCTTGACGATAGTGTAATAATTTACGGCATCGTCCACTGTTCTGACGCCACCTGCCACCTTAATACCTATGCGGATGCCTGTCTGGTCGTAGTATTCCTTGATGGCGTTGCACATTGTGTATACGGCCATTGGTGTGGCGCCTGGCTCGATTTTACCAGTGGAAGTCTTGATGTAATCTGCCCCGCTATACATGGCTAAAATGGCTGCTTTCTTGATATTTACGGCCGTTTGCAGGGCGCCAGTCTCAAGGATTACCTTGAGTGGGGTATCCGGTCCGCAAGCCAAGCGCAGTTCATCTATTTCATTGAATACGGTGTCGTAATCGTCCACGAGGAAATAGCCCACCGGCATCACAGTGTCAATCTCTGTGGCTCCGTCCTTTAGGGCTAACGCTGTTTCCACTGTCTTTATCTCCGGAAACGTTTGGGATGACGGAAAGCCACCGCATACTGTGCTGATTTCCATGCCTTCCACCTCCAAGCTCTGACTGGCAATCTGCACAAAACGCGGATAGACGCATACGCCGGCGGGGTGGGGGAATGCGGGGTTTTCGTTGCAGAATGTATTGATGTTCTCCACCATCCTAAGGATACTGTCCTCATTGTCTGTAACGCGCAGGGAGGTTATCTCAATGCGCCCAAATAAATAACGAAGGACATCGGCTGTTTTATTCTCCTGTACATGGCTGGTAAGCAGTGTTTTAACCTCACTTTGCACAATCTCGTCGTGAAGATGGAGGTTGTATAAGTTGAAGGCCTGGTCGTATTTCGATTTTGGGCGCTCGTCTGTGTGCTGATGATTGTGCGCGCCGTGGTTATGCTCGTGGTTACACTGACAATGATCGTGCTGACCGCCGCATTTCTCGCGTTTGTCATCGCAATGATCGTGATGGCAGCAGCAATGTCCCTTTTGTTCGTTGCAATGATTGTGCTCGGGGTGATAAGTGTGATAGTGATTGTTTGATTCTTGCATTGTGATTATGTTTATATGTTTTTATTGCGATTTACGAGGGCGCAATGAATAGGGTAGGGGGCCTCATTCTTTGTTTTTGGTGTCCATACAAATTGTTACGGGGCCATCGTTGAGCAATTCTACCTGCATATCAGCGCCAAATTCGCCCGTAGCTACCTCTCCTCCCATTGCCTCGCTAATAGTGCGGCAGAAGGCGTTATATAGCGGGATAGACACTTCGTGGCGCGCCGCGCGGATATACGATGGTCGGTTGCCTTTCTTATAAGATGCCATCAATGTGAACTGGCTCACCACCATCACTTCGCCGCCTATGTCCATAACGGATTTGTTCATCACGCCAGACTCATCGTCAAAGATGCGGAGGTTTACTATCTTTTTTACGAGCCAGTTGATGTCCTCTTGATTGTCGCTTTCTTCTATGCCCAGAAGTATGAGTAAGCCCTTTTGGATACTGGATTTCTCTTTTCCTTTGATGCTCACCGATGCGTGGCTCACTCTTTGTATAACTACTCTCATTTTGTCCGTCCTATAATGTTTATTTGTCTTTTTCCTGCTGTTGCGATTGATTATCAGATTGTTGGCTATCGTTATTCCTCAGTGCGAGCCAGACGGTTTCGCCTTTCTTTTTGCCCAAAAGATTCTGCATCTGAAAGAGGTCGGCTTCGCGTATGCCCTTCATGGTGCGGAATTTGCTCATTAATAGGTCTTTAGTCTTTTTGCCTACTCCTTTGATGGTGTCGAGCTCGGATTTCACCTGACGTTTGGCGCGTTTTTTCTTGTGGAACGTGATTGCAAAGCGGTGTACTTCGTCCTGCATCGAGGTGAGCACCTTAAAAAGCTCCGAATTGTGTTTTAATCCTATCACAATTGGAGGAAAACCGAAGAGTAATTCGTTGGTTCTGTGGCGGTTATCTTTTGCGAGGCCCGCAATCGGTATATCTATGTGCAATTCGTCTTCCGTTACCTTCCTTACGCATTCCATTTGGCCGCGACCGCCATCGGTGATGATGAGGTCGGGTAGGGGAGTGTGCTCCTCAATCATTCGTGAGTAGCGGCGGCGCACCACTTCCTGCATAGACGCGTAATCGTCCGCGCCCTCCACAGTCTTGATGATATAATGGCGGTAATCGCTGCGCGAGGGGCGCATTTTTTTGTAGACTACGCAGCCTGCCACCGCGTCTGTGCCTTGTAGGTTTGAGTTGTCGAAAAGTTCGATGGTGGCAGGCAGTTTTTTTAGGTGGAGCGCGTCTTGCAATTCCTTCATTAATCGCGCGGATTTCTGGTCGGGATTGAGGTATTCTGCTCGTTTTAGTTTGTCTATTCGGTATTGCTTCACATTCCTAAGCGATAATTCCAAAAGAGTGTGTTTGTCGCCCTTTTGGGGTACTGTAATGGTAACGCCTTCTATAGGAAGATCTATCTCTTGGGGCAATACAATTTCTTTATATACCACATCAAATCTCTGCCCCATTTCCATTATTCCGTAGCGTAGGAGTTCGTCGTCGGTTTCGTCTAATTTCTTTTCGATTTC
Organism: uncultured Bacteroidaceae bacterium; assembly: GCA_964596865.1. Classification (GTDB taxonomy): domain Bacteria; phylum Bacteroidota; class Bacteroidia; order Bacteroidales; family Bacteroidaceae; genus UBA6382. The sequence goes on along the minus strand of CAZQVW010000003.1, from coordinate 12,376 downwards.
AAAGGTGTAGGCAATGGTTATTGCGCCGTTTATGACGTGTAGATAGTTGATAGTGGCGCGTTTTTCGTCGGAAATGAGATTAAATACATCTACATTTGTGAGAGTGTTGCTTACCACTTCGCTCTTTGCCTGATAGCGCTCCAGAAGGATGTATTTTTCCTTCAGCGTCTGCGCTTCTTCAAATCGCTGTTCGTCGGCGAGGGAAATCATCTGCAGCTTTAGATGCTCTTTCACCTCGCGGGTATTGCCTTTCAGGATTTGGCGGCATTCGCTGATGTCGTTCATATAATCTTCGTGGCTTTGTTTTCCCTCGCAGCAGCCCTTGCATTTATGTATGTGGTAGTTTAGACAAAGATTGTACTTCCCTTTCCTCACTCCCTCCTCTGTTAGCGGCAATCTACAGGTGCGAATTTTATATGTCTCGCGCAAAATGTCGAGCATATTGTGCATGGCTGTTACAAAGCTGTAGGGGCCGAAATATTCTCCGCCCATTTCCCTGCCCGTGCGCTTGTCTACGTGGCGGTTGTAGGTGCTAAAAATGCGCGGGTAGGGCTCTTTTGTCAGACAAATGTAGGGATAACTTTTGTCGTCCTTTAATAGAATGTTGTAATAGGGCTTAAATCGCTTTATTAGCGAATTTTCCAGCAATAAAGCGTCCTGCTCTGTGGCTACGTTGATGTATTTTATATCGCGAATGCGTGAGACTAAATGGCGCGTCTTTGCATTCTGTTCTTTGTTGAAGTAAGAAGACACGCGGCGCTTAAGGTTTTTGGCTTTGCCCACGTAGATGATTTGGCCGCTGTCGTCATAATATTGATAGCTGCCTGGGCCTTCGGGCATGGTGGCTATAATCCGGCGTAGCCGCGTGGCCAATTCTTCTTTCTCTTGCTTGTTCATAATGCTTTGCGCGTGTTTCACGTGAAACACAAGGCCGCCATTTCCTTATCTGTGCATCATCACCAGCAGCACCTGAATGTCGCTTGGGCTCACCCCTGGAATGCGAGATGCCTGCCCCAAAGTCTCGGGATTAGCGCGAGAGAGCTTTTGCCGCCCCTCGGTGGAAATCTGGGTGATGGCAGAGTAATCGAAGATGTCCTTGATGCGTATATCTTCCAGTCGCTGCATCTTGTCTGCCTCCACCTGCTCGCGGCGAATATATCCCTCGTATTTCAGTGAGACCTCGGCTGCCTCGATTATCTCGTCCTTCATTCCTTCTGATTGCGCCGTGATGAGCTCGTTTAATGGCTCAATGCGCTGCGATATTTCGCCGAGAGAAATGTTTGGGCGGCTGATGAGTGAGCTCAATGTCTGCCCCGAGTGGAGCGGTTCGCTCCCTTTGGATAGAAGATACTCGTTTATTTCAGCGGGTTTAACCGAATAAGAATGGCAGGTGTCGATTATCTTTGTGATAATGTCTTGCTTCTTTTGGAAGCGGGCGTAATCCTGTGCGCTTAGCAGGCCTAATTTGTGGCCGATGGGGGAGAGGCGCGCATCTGCGTTGTCTTGGCGCAGGAGAATGCGGAATTCCGCTCTCGAGGTAAACATACGATAGGGCTCGTCCACGCCTTTGGTGGTGAGGTCGTCGATAAGTACGCCGATATAGCTCTGGTCGCGCCGCATGATGAGGGGCTCGCCGCCGCCGCATTTCTTTGCGGCATTGATGCCCGCCACAAGGCCTTGCCCCGCGGCCTCCTCATAGCCCGTGGTGCCGTTTACCTGCCCGGCCAAAAAGAGTCCGCCTATTATCTTCGACTCTAATGAACGCTGCAATTGGGTGGGGTCGAAATAATCATACTCAATAGCGTAGCCAGGGCGATAGATGCGCGCATTTTTGAGGGCGGGAATATGGTGAATGGCGCTCAACTGGATGTCTATCGGCAATGACGATGAGAATCCGTTGAGATACATTTGGTTTGTATCCAGTCCTTCCGGCTCTATGAAGAGTGGATGGTGATCTTTGTCGGGGAAAGTGTGTAATTTAGTCTCTATTGACGGGCAATAGCGCGGGCCAATGCTTTGAATTTCACCGTTATACAGTGGCGAATCCTTTAGTCCGGACCTTAATATCTGATGTACTTCCTCGTTAGTGCTCGTAATCCAACAAGGAATCTGGGGTAGGGGAGAGCGATGGCCGTAGAAAGAAAAATGATGCCAGTCGGTATTGCCGTTCTGGCGCTCCAAAAGGGAGAAATCCACTGTGCGGGCATCGAGGCGCAGGGGGGTGCCGGTCTTCATGCGACCGGCGCGGATTCCGTGGCGCGTAAGTGATTCTGTCAGGTGATGACAGGCCGGTTCGCTGATGCGTCCGCCCTCCACCTTGGTGTGGCCTAAATGCATTAAGCCGTTGAGAAAAGTGCCTGCGGTGAGAATCACGCAATGCGCCCTAAATTCGTTGTTCCATAGCGTTTTAACGCCTGCGGCCTCGCCGTTTTCCACAATCAGTTCGGTGGCTTGGTCTTGATAGAGGGCGAGATTTGGCGTTTGCTCCAGAGTGTGGCGCCAAAGGACGCTGTATCGTGTGCGGTCGCACTGGGCGCGGGGGCTCCACATCGCGGGTCCTTTTGATAGGTTGAGCATCCGAAATTGGATGGAGCTTTGGTCGGTGATGCGCCCGCTCATGCCGCCGAGAGCGTCCACCTCTCTCACTATTTGCCCCTTGGCTATTCCGCCGATAGCGGGGTTGCAACTCATCTGGGCAATCTTTTCCATGTCCATTGTGATCAGGCACACCTGCGCCCCCATCATCGCGGCGGCGCGTGCGGCTTCGCAGCCGGCGTGTCCGGCGCCCACAACCACTATGTCGTAATGGAAAATCATTGTCTTTCTGTTTTTTGCCTTTGTTTAAGGCTGCTTTTTATTTAACTATGATAAGGAGCTTACTTAACTATGATAACGAGCGATTATTTCTCGGCTATCTTTCGGCACCATTTGCCGCCCGCCATGAAATATACGCCAATGATTACCAGAGGGATGCTAAGAATCTGTCCCATATTCAGTAGCATTCCGGCTTCAAAGGCTTCTTGGTCGGCTTTGAGGAACTCCACGAGAATACGGAAAGAGAAGATTGCAGTGAGGCACAGCCCAAAATAGAACCCTTTGCCCACACGCTGCGGAAAACGCTTATACACGGCCATTATCGCCACAAATACCACAAGATAGAACAGCGCCTCATAGAGCTGGGCGGGGTGGCGCGCAAAAGTTTCGCCGTTGTGGGCAAAGATAAAGCCCCACGGCAGGTCTGTGGCGTTGCCCACGATTTCAGAGTTGAAAAGATTGCCCATTCTGATGCAACAGGCGGATAGTGGAGCCGTGATGCCCATATTATCCAGCACCCTCACGATATTCACGCCATATTTGCGCGAATACAGCCAGATGGCTAATAGCATTCCGATTACTCCGCCGTGGCTGGATAGGCCCTCATAGCCCACAATATGCCATTTCCCGGCCATATCCTGCTTGATAGGCAAAAGCATCTCAATGATATGATGGAGAAAATATCCCGGCTCATAGAAAAGACAGTGGCCTAATCGTGCGCCCACCAATACTCCCACAAAGATATACAGGAATATGGGCTCAAACTTGTCGCGCCCTAATTTCTGTTTCTTGTATAGCCAGCCCATCACCAGATAGCCCAGCAACAAGGCGGCACACCAGCATAGGCTGTACCATCTTATGCTCATGCTCCCTATCTGAAAGAGCACGGGGTCGGGATTCCAATATATAAACGTAAGCATTGGGAGTGTGGATAAATGGTTAAACGAAAGGGGGTGGGGCTGGGCGCTATACGTTGAAGCGGAAGTGCATGATGTCGCCGTCCTGCACGATGTAGTCTTTGCCCTCAATGGCCAGTTTGCCGGCTTCTCTCACTGCGGCTTCACTGCCGTATTTTATATAGTCGTCGTATTTTATCACCTCGGCGCGGATAAAGCCTTTCTCAAAGTCGGTATGGATCACTCCGGCGCATTGTGGCGCTTTCCATCCGTTGTGGAATGTCCAGGCTTTCACCTCCATTTCGCCGGCGGTGATGAATGTGCGCAGGTTTAATAGGGCGTAGGCGGCTTTTATCAGGCGGTTGGCACCAGGTTCCTCCAATCCAGCGTCTTCCAGAAACATACGGCGCTCCTCAAGGGTCTCTAATTCGGCAATGTCGGCCTCTGTCTTGGCAGCTACCACCAATACGTCGGCCCCTTCGTCCTTCACAGCTTCTTTCACCTGCTCCACATATTCGTTTCCGGTGGCGGCGTGCTCTTCGTCCACGTTGCAAACATAGAGCACGGGCTTGGCCGTGAGCAGAAACAGGTTTTTGGCGGCCTGTTGCTCCTCTTTACTTTCGAATGTTACAGTTCTGGCTGATTTTCCCTGCACCAGTGCGGCTTTATATGCCTGTAGTACCTCGTATTCGGTCTTGGCCTGCTTGTCGCCGCCCACGCGCGCTGATTTCTCCACGCGCTGGAGCCGGTTGTCAATGGTCTCGAGGTCTTTTATCTGCAATTCGGTGTCGATAATCTCCTTATCGCGCACTGGGTCTACGGAGCCGTCCACGTGTACCACGTTGTCATCGTCAAAACAGCGCAGTACATGGATAATGGCGTCCGTCTCGCGGATGTTGGCCAAGAATTGATTGCCCAATCCCTCGCCCTTGCTGGCGCCTTTCACCAGTCCGGCGATGTCCACTATCTCCACCGTGGCGGGCACTATGCGCCCGGGGTGTACTATCTCGGCCAATCGGTTGAGCCGCTCGTCGGGCACGGTGATTACGCCCACATTGGGCTCGATGGTGCAGAAGGGGAAGTTTTGCGCTTGCGCTTTGGCGTTGCTAAGGCAGTTGAATAGCGTGGACTTGCCCACGTTGGGCAGGCCCACGATGCCGCATTGTAAACTCATATCGTTCTTTTATTTCCAATTTCGTGCAAAAATACTGAAATTCCGCGACATACCCAAGTTCGCGCGCCCTCCATTTCCCTTAAATGGCCTTTTGCCGCCCGTATGAGCCCGCTTTTATGAGCCAATGCGCCTCTCTGTCCTTTCTATATAACTATTCTTCCCTCTCTCGGCGCTACCCTTTTTTCAGGTAATAGAAGCGGCGTTTCAATCCTTCGGAGGGATTGAGCTTGCAGGGGTGGTAACCCGGGTGGAACGTGCGCCCTATCATTTGGCAAAGGTGCCGATACCACGCGGTAAATGAGTCTGGTTTCCCCGCCAGCCAACCGCTTTCATAAATCATGTTGGCAATCATGGCAATCTGGCGGTCTGTCCACTCTAAACGGAGGTCTTCCAGCAGGTTGTTTGTGAAATAATCGGGATGGCCGCCGGCGCCTTTGAATTGTGCTTTGAACATCTGGCCCAACTGCTCCTTGTTTGCTTCAGCTTTTAGGCTAAGGGGCGTGTCTGTGCGCAGCCCTGTGTTGGTGCCAATTATGTTGCGCTTGGATTTGATGCTCATTGTGCCGTTGGGGTAACCTCCTTCGTTTGTCAATGCCGTAATGGTGGGCATTGCCGGCATCTTCATGATGTTTAACACCGGTTTTCGGCTGATATTTCTGATTACATATTTCACCACGCCCAGACTCACCACCTTATGCTCCTCTTGCCTCAAGACGCGCTCGGGGTAGGCGGTGTTGGCAGGCGTCAGTCTCACCTCTCCTGCCGCCTTATCTATATAATAGTACTTGGCCACCACATCACCGTTGTCCACGCAGGCCAGAATGATGTCGCCGTTTTGAGGTTCACGGTCGCGATCCACCACCATCAAGTCTCCGTCTTCTATCACCGGCGTCATAGAGTCGCCCTGCGCCTGCACAAGGTAGGTGCTTTCGCGACTGGTGCCGCAATAAGAGGGCAGGTCAAAATATGTGCGGCTCACATCAAACAGTTCCGACCCCCTCCCGCATGATATTCCGCAGTGATAATACGGCAGCCGTGCCGCCCATGGGCCCAGCGCATACACTTCGCGCAGGGCCGTGCTCCTTTTGATAATCATAATCTCCATAATGTTTTGTTGTGGATAAATAAATTGACTACCTCGCGCCCTTGCCCGCGCAGGTTCAATAGGTTGCATACGTCCTTAAACGCAGTGTTTCTCTCTGTCAGGCTCAGATACTGTTCTCTGTCGCAGATATGCAGGCTTAATCGCTCTTGTGGTGTGATGCCGTAATTGAATACTGTTTCCATTTGTCAGATGTGTTTATTTTGTTGTCTGTTTTCTGTTTGGTATTGCAAAATAAATGTACCTTTGTTTCATAAAGCGGAACAGATGCGCGAATTTTGCCGCATCTTTCATCTTTCTTTTATCTAAACCTGTTGCTTATTATGTCTGTAAAGAAACAAATCTGGCTCATCAACACCCTTAGGGCCAATCCTGCCGGTCTCACGCTCGCTGAACTCTCCTCTCTTTGGCAGGAGAGCGACCTCAACGACGGCCGCCCCCTTTCGCGTACCACATTGTTCCGATTGAGAGACGCCGTGCTCTCTGCCTACGGACTACTTATCGAGTGTTCGCGCCACAATGGGGCGCGCTATCGTATTTCCAACCCCTCGGCGCTCTCCCGCCCCACAATCCGCAATTGGATGCTCTCCACCCTCACTGTCTCCCACATGCTGGAGGACAGTCTATCCTTAAAAGACCGTATTTTGCTGGAGAACATCCCATCTAATGACGCCACCCTTCAGCTCATTCTCACGGCCATGAAGGAGCGCCGTCGCATTACTTTTGTCTATCGCAAATACACCGATGCCGTTGCCGCTGGCGTCTCACTGCCGCAGCGCATCGTGGAGCCCTATGCCGTCAAGCTCAGTCAGCAGCGATGGTATCTTTTGGGGCATGACCCCGTGAGAACGCAACGTCCCTTTTCTGTGTTTTCGTTGGATCGCATGATAAGTCCATCACTGCTTGCGGAAACATTTCGTTTCCCACGCGATTTTGATGCTACCGCTTATTTTGCCGATACCTTCGGTGTGATGCGCGATGAAAGTGTGCCCCCGCAGCATATCACCCTACGCGCCTACGGCACTGCCCCCTCCTATCTCCGCGACCTCCCCCTCCACGCCTCCCAGCGCGAGGTTAAGGCCCCTCTGCCCGCCAACGTATCGTCAAATCCCCAAGCGGAGCCCCATCAGCCCGCCAATCCCCTTGAGCAAAGCTATACTGATTTCACTCTCTTTCTGCGCCCCACGCCTGATTTCCTGAATACCCTGATGAGTTTCGGCCCTTCCATACAGGTTCTGCAACCGGCCTCGCTTGTCCACCAGTTGCAATCTCGCCTGCGCGCCACTCTTGCCCGATATGCGCCTACAGAATAATGCTCGCACCTACATAGTAATAATCGCGCCGCCTTTACGCAGAAAAATTCCAATTTCCGCCTGAAAAAAATAGAAAGACGGCGCGCGGAAAAATATAATAATGGTCGTCTTACTTGGACTTTTGGACTTGTGCCTTCGGTTTATTGTTTTGGGAAGCCTCTGTGCGCTCTTGTTCGTTTTGCTGGCGAGCGTGAGCCCATTTCTGGCGAGCGAGCACCTGCATATCCGTAACGGTGTCTTTCTCGTCCACAATCTCAAAGCCCAGCATCGTCTCGATTACGTCCTCCATCGTTACTATTCCGCGCATACAGCCGTATTCATCGATGATGACAGAGATATGCTCCTTCTTTGTGAGCATCATTTCCCAGATGTCGTCCACACTGGTGCTCTCCTGGAAGGAAAGTATCGGGCGCACGATGTCGGCCAACTTCATTGTGAAGCGGTCTTCGGCCAGTTTCTCCAAAATGGTCTGGCGCAGGACATAGCCGGTAACGTATTCTTCGTCTTCCTTGTAGACTGGTATGCGCGAGAATGTGCTCAATTCCTTGTTGGCGTAGGCTTCGCGCATGGTGGTGTCTTCGCTCACTTCGGCCACCACGCTGGAGGGGGTCATTATCTCGCGGGCGTGGACGTTTGATAGCTTTATCAGGTGTTGGAGCATCTTGTTTTCGTCCTTATCAAAGACACCTTCTTCGGCGCCCACCTTCACCATGGCGCTCACCTCGTCGCGGCTCACCGATTGCTCCCGCCCTTTACCCACAAGGCGCGTAATGCCCTCGGTCAAAATCACGAGCGGATATGTGATGAACATCATCACGCGGATAATATAGGCAGCCCGCAACGCCAACGACCGCCAATAGCGCGTGCCGATGGTCTTGGGCAATATTTCCGAGAATATCAATATACACAGCGTGAGCACAATGCTGAACAGCCCCACCAAATCATTGCCGAACACCACTCCGGCCTGCGCGCCCACGCCCGCAGCGCCCATTGTGTTGGCGATGGTGTTGATTGTGAGGATTGCACTAATTGGGCGGCTCTGCTCTTTCTTCAAACTTTTGAGCAGGGCGGCGCCACGCGAGTTTTTGCCCTCTGCAGAGGCCACGAAAGTCATCGGGGTGGAGAGGAAAACCGACTCCATCAGCGAACAAAGGGCGCTCACTGCGAGAGCTAATACAAAAAATAAGATCAGTAGGCCCATAAAGGGGATAATAATGTTTCAATTGGCAAAGGTAAACACAATTTTTTAATTTTGTGGCAATTATCTTGGGGGATTTAATTGAAATATCATTTTTTGCCCACGGAAGTAGACGAAATGCGGGTGATGCGAAATAATATAATGTCGATTAGCAGGCATATTGCGCAAATTCCCATACACATCAGGCATAGCCCTGCCCAGCTCTCCGCCACAGTATGGCACAGGTAGAATCCGCGTGTCCATTCCAATAGCGGGCGTGCCACAAGTGGGTGAGCATGAATAAGATAAATGGCCAAGGCGGAGCCACCCAGATAATTAATCAGACGGCTATGAAATCTCATTCTCGAGAATGCTAACACGATGGCGGCGCTCTCCCCCACAACCAGTGGACTGAGATAGGATTTCATCGCAAAGAGCACAAATGTGGTGCCACTTCCGCCAAATCTAAGTGCTCCCCACGCTATTACGGTGCCCAATAGCGAACAGATTGCGAATACTGCGAAATATGTTGCCGCACCCCTGCGTTGGCCGTGTGCGCGTTGCCGTCCGTCTCTCCCGCTTTGCCACTGGTCGTTTCCGCCTTTGCGTCCGCTTTCCGCACCCTTGTGCAGGAATGGGGCAGGATAGAGCCGCAAGGCTCGCGCCAATAGATACAATACCACAAAGGAGAATATACTGTAGCCACCATTGAGCAAGGCGGCATCGTATAGCCACCCGTACAGCCATTCAAACACTATCAGAGCCACCACTGTGAGCCACAAGGAGCGCCCGCTGGCCTGCTCTACGTAGGCATTCAATACCGGGGCCAGCAACCATAATCCCACATAGCACACTATGAACCAATATTCCCCGGCAGGCAACAGTGCCTTAAGGATATAATGCCAATCTATCGGAGTTTTCGTAAAGGCGTGGACTGCAATCACTATCAATAACCCATATACCACGCATCTTAACAGTATATTTCGCCACAATCGTCCCCAGTGCCATCTTAATCCAAACCATCCCGACAGCAAAACAAACGCATTCACCGCGCAGGCGCAGATTTGTTCCGCCCAGATGCGCCCAAATGTGGAGATTGGGGCCGTTTGGCTCTCCGCCGATGTGGGCACGCCGATGCCAAGGTAGTTTAGATGCAGGGCCACTATCAGCAGCATCAGCACCAGCCTGAGCAATTCCATTGATGATTGCCGTTCTTTCATATCCTGCGCCTTTTGTGATTGGTAATGCGGGCGGGTATAAAGCATCCTAAAATTTTCGTCCCTAAAATTTTCGTCCCCCGCAACCTTCGCCCTTACGCGTGATCAATTCTTTGCGTAAACAGAAAAAGGGGTTTCCCGCAGCCTCGTCGGTTTCCTACCTCACCATCAGGATTTTGGCCACCACGCCATTTTTGGCTTCGCTGTCGCTGGCCACCACAAAGTATACGCCCGTGGCAACGCGGTCGCCTGCTTTGTTGCGCCCGTCCCAAACGAAGGTGCCGCCCAGAGAGGTGCCTTGAGCCACCACTTGGCCCGAGGTGGTAGTAATCTTTATATCGCTGTCGGCGGTGAAACCGGTGATACGTATCTTGCCCGTATAGTTTGGCCTCACAGGATTGGGGAATACCTTGATATTACTTTCTTTCAGTTCATCGGCGGGCTCGGTGGCGTCGCCGCGATAGGATACCAGGCCCTGGTCGGTGCCAATCATCACCAGTCCGGTCTCGGGCTCGATGGCCAAAGAGAGGATACTATTGGAAAGCAGGGGCGAATTGTCGGTGGTGAAGTGTTCTATCACCTGCAATCCGTCTTCAGAGACGAGGTAGAGGCCGTTGTTGGTGGTGCCGAGCCATTTGCGGTTGGCTCCGTCCACGGCTATGCACTTCACGGGCACACCCTCCAGCAGATAGTCGGCGTAGTTAGTGCCATCGTTGCGTGGGATGAGGGGGCGGTGGAAGGTCTGGGTGGTATTAAAGATGGTGGTGGGGTCTTCCAGTATTAATACGCCCTGGTCGGTGCCAATCCAAAGGTGGTCGTTGTGGTCGAAGGCGGCGTCGTAGAGCAATCCCACGGTGATAGTGTTGCTATTTTGGTCGGTAAAGGTGGTGCAGAAGGAAAAGCGGTCGTCGCGGGGGTTGGAAAGGGTGTTATTATAGTTGAGGCACGCGATTCCTGCGAGGAAAGTGCCGGCCCAGCGGCGATGGGTTATCCATACCCAGCCGCGGGAATCAAAGAGATACTTGTCGAATGTGGGATAGCCCTTTATTTGTTCTTGATAGAGCGCAATCCAGCGCCCTTGCGGGGTAACAACGCGGATAATGGTGTCCACCTGATTATTAAACATCCAGAGGTTGCCCAGAGGGTCGTAGGTGAGGCCGGTAATTCGGTTGTAAAGGCGCGAAGAGGCCAATCGGGGGTAGATGGACGTGATGGGCGAGTTGGTCTGATTGTATAGAGCCACAAACTGGCCGTTGCGGTATTCGTAGACGCCGGTGGTGGCGCTGGAGGCGAAGTGGTGAGTAGGGTCGTTAGGGTCTTCGGTCACAGAGGTGATGTTGGAATATTGCAAACCGGTCTTTATCTCTATGCTGTCTGACGGAAAATTCACCCAGCGCCCGTGGTCGTAGGCCATCACGGTGCCCTCATACCATGTCTTGCCCGAATAGGAGAGCGCGCCTCCCGCCACCAGCAATCTTCCCGCGGGCGTAAAATGGATTTGGGAGAAATAATTTCGCATCGGACTGTTTGGCGTTACGCCCTCCATCGCCGCCGTGAGCGAGGGCTCACCGGTGGAATCGGTGGCGAGCGTGAAGGCTTGCAGTCCGCCCCACCCGCGGGCAGCCCATAGGTGGGTGTCGTCGGTGGCGGCGTAGGAGAAATCACTGTCGCCCGAATAACTGGTGATTTCCCCCGAGTTATCAAGGATGTTTACGCCTGTCCTGTTACCGAAAACGAGGTCGTGCCCATAGGACGACAGATATAGAAACCTCCCCGAGGCCAACGACGTAAGCTTGTCGGCTCCACTGTCAATCCTATACAGGCCTCTGGACAATAGTCCGTAGATTGTGTCGTTATACAATACCACCTTGGAAAACGCCTCCAGGCTCTTTCGCTGCCAGTTGGCCTTTTCCAGCAGGTTGGCAGTGCGCTCGCCCACGTAGACGCCGTTTCTACTGAAAGCATAGACATAATCATCGTCTGCGATGGCGGTATTGACGGTAAATCCGGTCTCATAGGCGTTGGTGTATTCGGCGCGTTCCAAATCAATCTCCACTACGCCGAAGTTGGTGGCCAGAAATGCGTGCTTTCCGCTCACTGTGAGGTCGTTGATGGTCTTGTCGGTGAAGGCGGAGTTCTTATATTGCGGGATATTAAGGATAGAGTCGTTAGTATCGATGATGTCGATATTATAATCCGCGTACGCCACCACCATCACGCCCAATTCTTCGCAATAAGCCATGTGGGTGATGTCCGTACTGCTCAATCCGGTGGATTTAGAGTAGGTCTGAACGGTGCTGTCGCCGTATGCGTAGGTGAACAGACCGCCACTGGCCAGGCTGTAGACGCGCCCGTTGATAGGCAGGGCCTGGGTAACCTCGTGAAAGGATAGATACGACCTCCAATCATCGGCGTTAGCGCCCAGTGCGCATATTGCTGTAAGGCATAAGATAAGTAGTTTTTTCATTGTTTAGGAATTGGGTACTTGTGATTGCAGGAACGCCAAGAGTTTGTGCACAGCGCGGGCGCGATGGCTGATACGGTTTTTAGCTTCCTCGCCCATTTGCGCAAACGTGAGGGTGTTTCGGGCAGGGGGAGCGATTTTTTTCTCGGGGGTCTCTGATTGGCAGTTGTCGTATGGCCTGTCGGGGGTCTCGGAGTACTCGGAGTACTCGGAGCACTC
>CAZQVW010000002.1:0-26519 GCA_964596865.1 uncultured Bacteroidaceae bacterium | reverse complement strand
TACTGTTTAGTTATTGTTACAGCACTGTTAACGATAGTCAAAAGGATTGGATGTGGAAACTCTCTCGGGGGAAAATTTTGGCAGGAGGGGGAAAAGTGGTATTTTTGTGGGCAAAATAAATTATAAAAGGATGAAAAGATTTCATAAGACTATTTGTGGGCGTCTACGCTCCGCCATGCGTTGCGGACGCAGGAACACAACCTTGATGCTGGGCGCTACTGCCGTGGCGATAATGCCGTTATTCACGGGGGCGCAGGCCATGGCCAAATCCACAGCCCAAACAGATGTGGAACAGGCTTTTAGTAACGCGGAAGCGGTGATGCTGCTCGATAGCACTTACGTCAATGTCAGTGGTAGCGGCTCGGGCACATTTTATATAGTAAAGAAAGAAGTGATACAAAGCGCGTCTGCCGGCCTTGCTCGCCACTGCGTAGTATATGATTACGACCCTCTCACGGCGTTCGCCCAATTTAAGTATGCACGAATTTGCAAGGCTGACGGCAGTGTGAAAGAAGTGGACGTCCGCGCGGCCAAGGATTACGCCGCTCCCGCCCGCTCCATCTATTGGGGCGCGCGCCAGATAATGCTGGAGCTGGGCCCGATTGACAAGGGCGACACCATTGAATATGAGATAGAAAAGAAAGGTTTTACCTATGCGCTGCTGGCCGACAATCCCACCGGTTTCAGCACTTTTGGAGGAGGGGCGAACACCTTAAAAGTAGGCACGGGCGCGATAGGGGGCAGAACACACTCTTATTCCTCAGTTTCGGCAACCCCTTTGGCGGACGCAGACGAAGAACGCTTTACTCCGCCGATGCGAGGGCAATTCTACGACATCGTGCCTATGTGGGTGGACGAACCCACGCGCAGAAAGGTGTATCAAGTGGAGCTGCCCGACACCTGCAAGTTGCAATACCATCTCTATCAATACAATGGTGCGAAAGAGGAAGTGAAATCCACCGCCAACGGGCGGCAAACACTAAGGATAGCGCTCGCCAACCAAGTGCCTTTCCGCAAAGAGACCTCTATGGTAGACCTCTTTGACGTGGCTCCCAAACTGATGCTGTCCACCACCAAGGATTGGAAAGCCAAATCCCTGTGGTTTAACCATGTAAACGAGAATTACGGTTCATTTCGCACCACGCCGGAGGCCAAGAAATTGGTAAAAGAAATCCTTAAGGGCAAGAAAACGGAAATGGAGAAGATTGCCGCCCTCACCCACTGGGTGGCCGACAATATCCGCTACGTGGGATTGACCATGGGCAAGGGCGAAGGCTATACGCTCCACTCGCTGAATATGGACCTCACCGACCGCGGCGGCGTATGCAAGGACATCGCCGGCACGCTCATCGGACTATTGCGCACTGCGGGCTTCCAGGCGTGGCCAGCCATGACGATGGCGGGCAGCCGAGTGGAACAAATACCCGCCGACCACTTCAACCACTGCGTGTGCGTGGTGAAACTGAAAAATGGCACGCTGATGCCAATGGATCCTACGTGGGTGCCGTTCTGCAGGGAGCTGTGGAGCAGTGCCGAACAGCAGCAAAATTATCTGCCCGGCATTCCGGAGGGTAGCGACCTCAAGGAAACGCCCCTCTCGCCGCCCGAAAATCATTATATCCGCCTCATTGCCAGAGACACACTGCAGGCCGATGGCACACTCGTCGGCATAGCCACCGTGCAGGCCGAGGGCCAGAGCGATGCCAGCGTGCGCAGTGTGTTCACACGCGGATGGCAAAGCAACTGGCAGCAAAGTATGGAGGGCGAGATGCTGAAAGTGTCGCCACAGGCGCAGATACTTGACGTAGACTACGGCCCAGACCCGAAAGACTACCAACGCGCCCCCATTAAAATCACATTCCGCTTCCGCATACCCAACTATGCCGTGGGCGGAAGCGAGGGAATGCTATTCAAGCCCCTCACAATGAACAATTTCTACACGCACATCCTCTCGTTCCTCAACGTGGGCGGCAACAATTCCACGCGCCAATACGCCTTTAGGGATAGGTGTTCACGCCAAGTGGTGGTGGACGAGACCATGCTCCTGCCCGCGGGCATGAAAATGCAGACAGACCCCATCAACGAGGACATCACCCACGCCCCCGCCACGCTCAAAGCCTCGCTCGCCCAATCCGGACAGACGCTCAAGCTCACGGCCAATGCCAAGTTCTTTAAGCGCGTCTATGACGCCGCCGACTGGCAGGAATTTAAGGAAGTGAGAGACAGTTTCCGCGACCTGCAAAGCAATATTTTCATCAGTAAATGAGCGAATTGCGAGCAAAACAAAAATCTCATCATATTATTATAAGCGATATACTATAGGCATCATGAACTTTCCAACAAACATATTGAAATTATCAGCAACCACTATGCGCACACAGATATTATTGGTTGCCTCCATTCTATCCACCACCCTCTCGGCACAATCCGTTACTGACAACGCCATCAAAAAGACCTTCATGGACGATCCCTGCGAAGCTATCTACAACTTTCTGGACGAAAGCCTTGTGCGCAATGCCGATGGGTCCACCGACCACCGCGTTTCTTTCTCACTTACACTGTTTACCCACACGGCAATGAATTCCACCTACGGGCAGACATTCGTTTGTTACAATCCGGACTACCAGACTCTCCACATCGACACAGCCTACACCGTTCGCCGCGACGGCACGCGCATCACAATGCCGGAAAATGCCCTCGTGGAGGTGCTTCCCTCGTGGGCGGCCAAGGCGTCCGACTTTAATCACCTGCGCGAGGCAGTCATCGTCCATACGGGCCTCGACCTCGGTTCCACTATCCACCTTACATACACCTTACATTCGCGCCCGGGATTCAACAAAAACTTCGATTTCATCGGGGAATTCAACCAGTCGTCGCCCATTCTCAAGCGTACGCTCACTATCCGTGTACCAAAAACAGAAAATCCTCGAATTTCTGTCTACTCTCCTGAAGGCGAAATCTCTCCGAAAAACCACGATTTCATCGGAGAAAACAGCGTAACAGAATATGTAGTAAACAATATTCCCGCACGCCGTCGCGAAGCGTGGCAAGTGAGCGACATACGGACACAGTGGCGATGGATGACCACCCTATCAGACCCCAAAACGGAATGGACTGAAGTAATCCAAAATTCAGCAGACCCTAAAATCACAGAATGGGGCAAAAATATCGTGGAAGAAGAGTCCGATGTGTCCAAACGCGAAAACAGCATTTTCGATTATGCGAAAAACAGCCATTCCATCGTGAAAATCCCCTATAATTTAGTGGAGAAAACGCGCAGCTTTGAGGCGCAGAGAAATTGCGGTTACCAGACGCCATGGGAACACGCCCTTTTAATCACACAAATACTCAACGCTTGCAACATTAAGGCCTCGCCCGCTATGGTTTTTCCCGCCTCAATGCCAAAAGAATTTCGCCTGCCCGCCAACGCCACGTCGTTTGCCATCATCGAGCGCAAAGACAGCAAGCCTCGCCTGCTACGCGCCAATGACCTCACGCCGCTAAACAGTAGTAATATCGCAGTGGAAGCCGCCGACACCTCTTTTATAATTCCTGCTCAGCCAATTCACACCCACACCAAAACTCATCTCGCCGCCAAAAGCGAGAATATTAAGAATGGATACCTCCTTCTGGGTCTGCCCGCCAACAACGGCGGTGCACAGGCGTGGGACTACAATCCTTGGCCCTCCCTCCGCGAAACCGACATCGAGATTCCCGCCATCCTGAACGAGGCCGACACTTTTCTTATCTCTATTGACAAGGGTCTGACCTGCGCCTCACGGATTGACACGCTTATCTCCTCGCCCTGCGGCGCCCGCCTGCAACAGAGCCTCACCACCCTCAACGACTCCACCATCCGCGTTGTGCGCAACCTCTCGCTGCCGAAGAAGACATACACTCCTTGGGAATATGCCGACCTCCGCACAATTCTCAATATGTGGATAAGTCCCTCCCAAACGCACTTACTGTTTATTAAGAAAGAAAATAGATAACTCCGCAACTAAAGAAATAGCTCCGCTCCCAAAATCCGCGATTTCATCGGGGAATTTTGGGAGCGGATTGTATACAGAAAAGAGCACTTTCCTCGCGCCCCCACAAATCCTTGCCACCAAAAAATGAAGAAAAATTTGGCTTTTTGGCGGCAAAGGCGTAACTTTGCAGTCAGATTTTGCAAAACCAAATTATTTCCGAATCAGAAAACGGCCCCGCAAGGCTCTATGGCGCACACCAGTTGTGGCAGACAACACACACGCAGTTGTTGAAAGCTCACCGGTAATTGCAGATAGATTGCATAACGGCCAGACCCATTCCCAGCACGGGCAAAAGACACCTCCACAGGAGACAAAGCCGCACGCACGGAATAGAACACAAACGGGGCACGGCCTTTTCTGAACACACCTTCACATTAAAAAATGAAGAAGTATAACCTGCTCAACAATGTTTGCGGGTGGGTGATGTTTGCAATAGCGGCATTCGTCTATTGCTCCACCATTGAGCCCACCGCCAGTTTCTGGGATTGCCCCGAGTTTATCACTACCGGCTACAAGCTGGAGATAGGCCACCCGCCAGGCGCACCGTTTTTCATGCTGCTGGCCAATTTGTTTAGCCAGTTCGCCTCCGACCCCTCCCATGTGGCCAAGATGGTGAATACGATGTCGGCCTTGTTGAGCGCCGGCGTAATCCTCTTCCTCTTTTGGACCATCACCCACCTCCTGCGCCGCCTCATCTGCGACAAAGGGCAGGTAACCTCCACCCTTCAGACCATCGCCATCCTCGGCGGCGGCGCAGTGGGCGCGTTGGCCTACACCTTTTCCGACACATTCTGGTTTAGCGCAGTGGAAGGTGAGGTATATGCGTTCTCCTCTTTCTTTACGGCAGTGGTATTCTGGCTGATATTGAAATGGGAAGACCAAGCCGCCAAACCAGGAGCCGACCGCTGGCTGGTATTGATAGCCTATCTTATGGGATTGAGCATCGGCGTCCATTTGCTCAACCTTTTGTGTATCCCCGCCATCGTATTGATTTACTATTATCGCCACAACCCCAACGCACAAGTGAAGGGCTCGTTGATAGCTTTGCTGATAAGTTTCTTATTGGTGGCAGTAATCCTCTATGGCGTGGTGCCGGGCATCGTAAAGGTGGGCGGCTGGTTTGAATTGCTGTTTGTAAACGACTTAGGCCTGCCCTTCAACACCGGACTTATCATCTACCTAATTATATTAGTGGCCGTGGTAATCGCCGCCATCTATTTCAATTTGAAAGAAAAGGACTACCGCCTGCCACGCGCCAAATGGCTGTTTGTGGCATCGGTGGCATTGCTGGGTATCCCATTCTTCGGCAACGGATGGCAGAGCATTCTGATTGGCATCGTGATTTTGGGCGCGATTGTGTTCGCTCTGTTCAAGGTAAAAAGGGTGGTGGAGAACAAAGACCTTAGGCGCGTGCTCAACACGTCGCTTCTCTGCTTCCTGATGCTGATGATTGGCTATTCCACCTATTCAATTATCGTTATCCGCTCCTCGGCCAATCCGCCGATGGACCAAAATTCCCCCGAAGACATCTTCACCCTTGGCGATTACCTCAGCCGCGACCAATATGGCTCCACCCCGCTTTTCTATGGCCCCACATTCAATAGCCAACTGAAGTGGGTGCGCGACAGCGAAGACCCAAACCGTCTTGTGCCCGCCCGCAGCGAGGGAAAAGCAATCTACGAAAGAAAAGAGAAGACCACCCCGGGCGAAAAAGACAGCTACGAAAAGGTGGGCAGCAAGAGCGACTATATCTACGCCCAAAACATGCTGTTCCCCCGTATCTGGAACAGCGATTATGCCTCCGTCTACGAATCGTGGCTTGGCGATATTCATTATCATGATGTGGATTATGACCCGGGCAACGGCCAAATACAGACGGTGCAAATCCCATCTCAGATTGATAATATCAAGTTCTTCCTCTCCTATCAGCTCGGATTCATGTATTGGCGCTACTTTATGTGGAATTTCTCCGGTCGCCAAAATGATATTCAGGGCGTGGGAGAAACCGAGAACGGCAACTGGATCACCGGTATCCCATTTATCGACAATATGCGCTTGGGCGACCAGAGCAAACTGCCCGATGTTCTGAAAAACAACAAGGGGCACAATGTTTATTACGCCCTGCCATTATTGCTGGGTTTGCTGGGATTATTCTGGCAGGCGTTCCGCGGACGTAAAGGTGCGCAACAATTCTGGGTTGTCTTCTTCCTGTTCTTTATGACGGGCATTGCCATCGTGCTTTATTTGAATCAGACGCCCTCGCAGCCTCGCGAAAGGGATTATGCCTACGCCGGTTCGTTCTACGCCTTCGCCATTTGGATTGGTATGGGCGTTACCGCACTGATAGATTGGATTAGCCGCGCCAAAATCTTCCAAAAGCAATGGAATCTGGCGCCCGCCATGGCTGTGGTGGTAACATTACTGTGCCTATTGGTGCCTATTCAGATGGGCTCCCAAAACTGGGACGACCACGACCGCTCCAACCGCTATTCCTGCCGCGATTTTGGCCAAAATTACCTCAACAGCCTGCAAGAAAAAGGCAACCCAATCATCTTTACCAACGGAGATAACGACACATTCCCCTTGTGGTATAATCAAGACACGGAGGGAGTGCGCCAAGATGCGCGCGTTTGCAACCTTTCCTACCTCCAGACCGACTGGTATATCGACCAAATGGCGCGTCCGGCCTACTCTTCGCCCGCCGTGCCCATTAAATGGGCAAGAGCTGAGTATGTAACCGGCCAAAACGAGTATGTGCGCATACAAGATATGAAGGACGCACTCAAACAAGCCTACATCGACAATCCCGAAGAGGCTAAAGCCCAATGGGGCGACAATCCGTTTGAGCTGAAAAACATCTTGAAATACTGGGTGCGCAATCCAGATCCACAATACCACTTCATCCCCACCGATTCCATCGTGATGAAGATAGACAAACAGGCTGTGAGGAAATCCGGTATGCTCATTGCCAGCCCCAACGACAGCATCCCCGATTATATGGTGATTTCCCTCAAGGGCAGACAGGCATTATACAAGCCCTCGCTGATGATGCTGGAGATGCTGCAGAATTGCAACTGGACACGCCCGATGTATATCGCCATCACCGTGGGTCGCGACAACTATCTCGGCCTCGATGCCAACCTAATCCAGGAGGGATTGGCCTATCGAATCAGTCCGTTCCCCGCTTTCTACAACGGAATGAGCGTGGATGTGGATAAGATGTACGACAACGTGATGAACAAATTCCGCTTTGGCAACGTGGGCGCCCCCAATGTCTATTTGGACGAGACCACCGCCCACATGTGTCTCACTATGCGCCGTATGTTCGCTATCTTGGCGCAGCAATTGGTGAAACAGGGCGACCTCAAGCGCGCCAAACTGGTATTGGAGAAATCCGACAAGGTGTTGCCGGAGACCAGTGTCTCCTATAGCGATGAACTGGGCGGCACCCCAGATTTGGCTGCCGCGTGGGTGGCCGTGGGCAACAAGAAGAAAGCCGGCGAATTGCTCAACACCATGGCCCACACCGCCCAGCAATATCTGAATTGGTATATCAATGTGCAAAGCAAGCCCATGCAGATGAGCCAGGCCAGCATCAATCAGAATATGCGCACCCTCTACGAGGCCGTTATCGGGCTGGAGGACGCCGGCTTCGCTGCCCAAGCCAAGAAATACACCGAAGTATTCAATCATTACTACACGGCTCTCAACAACGCCGGCATCGAACCCTCTATAAACTAACAATAAAGTTTTCAGAAATGAGTGTCTGACAATCACAGCGAGCTATTCCAAAGCCCCCTGCCCTCAAAGGCAACCGAACTTTGGGATAGCTCGCTTTTATATACACTCATTTTTCCTTTTTATCACCACTTATAACCTATGTTTATCGAGCAGCCCGCCCCTTGGCTCCGTATCCTGTATCCCAACGCAATATGGCGCATCAACACAGGCGAGAAAGCCATCTATCTTACCTTTGATGATGGCCCAATACCCGAGGTAACGCCGCGTGTGCTCGATATTCTTGACCACTATGGCATCAAAGCCACGTTTTTTATGGTGGGCGACAATGTGAGGAAGTACCCCGAAGTATTCCAGATGGTGAAAGAGCGCGGCCATCGCCTGGGTAATCACACATTCAACCACTATAGCGGAATGCGTCATACCACCGGCACTTATCTGCGCAATATCCACAAGGCCAATACCTATATCCATACCGACCTCTTCCGCCCACCCCACGGTTGGCTTCGCCATGCGCAATATCATTTCCTGAAGCGCCACTATAAGTTGGTGATGTGGGACTTGGTTACTCGCGATTATTCCAAGCGCCTCAACGCCAACCAAGTATTCGAGAATGTGAAGCGCTTCGCTCGCCCTGGCAGCATCATCACTTTTCACGATTCCCTGCGCAGTGCCGACAAATTATGGACAGCTCTGCCCCGTAGCATCGAATGGCTCATAAAGGAGGGCTATTCCTTTAAGACAATTCCTTAGCAATTGCTGTTGCCACCATCTTTCCTCTACTTCTTTTTTGGGGTGTCCGTTAAAATAAAAGTCAGGGAATTTGCGTCTCGTATTACCACATTTGCGCATTATTGGTGTTATGGTAAGACAAGAACGTGTTTGTGTTAGCCATGTAGGGGCGGTTTGAAGTCGTCACGAGCACACCGCTGCGCAACGGATTCGTTCCTAAATGGATAAAATATGAAAAGGTACTTTTACAATTGGCCACTCTCCACTTTGCGCACTATCATCTCTATTTCCTTGTCTTCGCCCTCGGGATCATAGTGTTTGCGGAGGTTATTGCCGAAAAGGAAACTGATGGCGTTATACATATTGGCGCGGAAAGAACCTACAAAAGCCTTAATCATTTCATAAGATGTCTGACCGCACTCGCGATCGATAAGTTTCACCAAGAGTTTGCCCTGTTTTTTTGTAATCTTGCGGACAGTGGGCTCGTATTGCTCCTTCAGCCCTCGCTCCACGGCCTTGATATGCGCCTGCTTAGCCTTTTCGTTTGGGAGGGTCTGGAGATAATCGTAAGTCTCCACCAGAATTTGGCGCGTTAGTTTGGCATAGGGGAAAACATAGCGCACATCGCGCACGAGCTTATTATAGCGCTGGCGTTGGCGGTCGTTGGCAAATTTTGGGGGCGGCGTCTTATAAAATTCGTGGAGCGTGATATTGGGGATACTATCGCCCTTATAATATGCGCGGTCTATCTTCACATACATAGCCACCTGAATGGTGTCGTTCTGGTCGGGGCGGTTGCCATTAGTATTCTGCGCAACCACAGGCAGACTCACCCACAGGCACGCACACCCGCACAGCATGGCAATCCACAGCCTATGAGCGCGAAATTTGTCGCCTATAAAATATGTGAAGTTGATTTTCTTCATAGCACCTGCAAAATTAGTAAATAATACGGCGCACTATTCAGGTTTCAAACTATTTAACCATCCATTTATCACCGCATCCAATCATCGCCGCCCCTTCACCCGCGCGCAAAGCGAATAACATTATTTATATGTGCCCTTTACGGGCAGAGATAGAAAAAGATGTAACTTTGCATTAATCACAAACCAAGAAATTTAGATGCACAAACTAAGTGTTTTAGAGATGCAGCGACTGACGCCGGAGCAGTTTCGCCAAGCCAAGAAGGTGCCGCTCACAGTGGTATTGGATAATGTGCGCAGTATGTACAATGTAGGGTCGGTATTGCGCACTGCCGATGGCTTTAGGGTGGAGAGGGTCTGTCTTTGCGGCATCACAGCCGCCCCACCTCACCCCGAAATTCATAAGACCGCCCTCGGCGCCGAGGATTCCGTGAGCTGGCAATATTATAAGGACACCATCGATTGCGTTAAGGCACTTCGGGCGCAGGGGTTGCCCATCATCAGTTTGGAACAGGTGGAGGACAGCGTCAGTATGCAGGATTGGGAGGACACGCGTCCGCTGGCCTTGGTCTTAGGCAACGAGGTAAAGGGCGTAAGCCAACAGGTAGTGGATCTGAGCGACTACTGTTTGGAAATTCCGCAGGTGGGCACGAAGCATTCATTCAATATATCGTGCGCAGCGTCAATGGCAATGTGGCAGTATTTCAAGAATTACAATGCCATTCACCATATAATATAGACCAGTGGCGACAAAAGGTGCGCCCCTTTGGGTTTTGGAATTGCCACGTGGCGGCCATCCCACAAAAATCCGCAGAATACAAACCAAAGAACACTCATCAATATGAATTTCAAAAAGATTGCTTTTCTATCACTCGCCGCATTATTAATGATGGGGTGCTCCTCCACCGAGGACATCGCGTTTCAAACCGTGAACAACTATTTCTACCGCAACGATGCCACCCAAAAGCCCAATAAAATAGAGAGCCAAGCCCAATTTGACAGCCTCTTTGGAACCGCCGCCTTTATGGGAAAAGACGGAGAACCCACAAAGGTGGATTTTGATAAGGAGTTTGTCATCGCCATCATCCGCGACACCACTTCCTACGAGGATTTGCTCACGCCCGTCAGCCTCAAGCTCTCCGGCGACAGCCTCATTTTCTCTTATCAAGAGACATTGGGCAAGGAGCGCCGCTCATATCAGATACAGCCCGTGCTCATAGTGAAAGCCCCAAAGAAATACGCCGCTAAACATTTGGTCTTGAAAGAAGCAGACGCCACCATCGAAACCAAATAATTGTTTTCACACCGCGATTTACGCACAATTGTCGGTATTATCCAAACCCGTAGGGCTGGTTTTGCGGGGTTCTCAAAATTTTAGGTACGAAAATTTGGGGTGCTTTATAGACGCCCGCAAAACAGCAGGATAATACCTTATAATTCACACCATTAACAGCATCAACAATCGGCGGGCGGGTATTAAACCCGCCCCTACCGGTTCAATTCTCGCGTAACATTTACGCAATATTTCCTGTATCCGCCCATATATGGGCAACACAAACGCCGATAACTCAAAAACAAGAACACCAATCCCCACTTTCTCGTCCCTTGCTACCTAATATTGTGCACGCTGGCGGGCCAGATGCCTTAAAAGGGTCTGCATACGAAAGAGGGTGTCGGGATAGAGGGCGGCCACGTTGTTATCTTCGTGGACGTCCTCGCTTACTTTATATAATTGGGGCTGCGGGGAATAGCCCATATCAATATGCTGGGCCGCGTCCACGTAGGGGCGCGAATCGGTAGGCTCGATATATTTCCATGTGCGGTTGCGAAGGGAAAGGGTGTGGTCCACAGCCTGCTCAATCACCCACTCGCGGTCGGTCGGCACGATATTTGTCCACGTATTGAGGGCGTTGCGACTGTCCTTTGCCGCGCCCGCAGGGATTTTGGCCTGCAGGAGGTTGGCCATCGACGCAAAGAAATCTATTTGTGAGAGCAGGGCGGCGGATTGCTCGCCAGCCTTCACTTTTCCGGGCCAGCGCACGATAAAGGGAATGCGTGTGCCACCCTCAAGAGTACTGTATTTATTACCGCGCAAGGGGCCCGCCGGACTATGGCCGTTCAGCAGTTCCACCGCTTGGTCTTTATACCCGTCATTCACCACCGGACCGTTGTCGCTGGTGAGTATGACGAGGGTTTTGTCGTCTAATTTCAGGTCTTTCAGCGTTTGGAGGATTTCGCCCACCGTCCAATCAAATTGAGCAATCACATCGCCGCGGACACCCATGTTGGTTTTTCCGCGGAAGCGCTGATTGGGAAATCTGGGCACATGAATATCGTTAGTAGCCACGTACATAAAAAACGGTTCGTCCTTATGTTTGCGCATAAAGGCCACGGCGTGAGCGGCGATAGAGTCAGCGATATTCTCATCCTTCCACAGCGCTTTGCCGCCGCCCTTCATCCATCCTATGCGCCCGATACCGTTCACGATAGCTTGGTTGTGGTCGTAATCCCACATCTGATTATAACAGAGGTCGGGCCTGTCCTTACCGGTGGGCTCGCCGGCGAAGGGTTTGGTGTAGCTCACATAGATGGGGTGGTCGGCATCCCAGTTGGCCACGCGCCCGTTCTCAATAAAGACGCAGGGCACACGGTCGCCCGTGGCGGCCATGATATACGAATAGTCGAACCCGAGGTCGGCCAACCCGCACGGCAGCGGGGCGTTCCAATCCTGCTCACCGGTTTTGTCGCCGAGCCCGAGGTGCCACTTGCCAAAAGCGCCCGTGGCATAGCCTTCGTTCTTGAATAGGTCGGCCACGGTGTATTGTTCCGGTCTGATAATCATACCGGCATCGCCCCGCGCTATATCGGTGCCCTTACGCCTCCACGAATATTCGCCCGTGAGCAGGGAATAGCGCGACGGCGTACTGGTAGCCGCCACCGCAAACGCGTTAGTGAAGCGGCAGCCGTCCTTTGCCAAGCGATTGACATTAGGTGTCTTCACATTCTTCGCACCATAACACTCCAAATCGCCATATCCCAAGTCATCGGCGTAGATAAACACCACATTGGGGCGCTGAGCCACCACGCCCGTACGCTGACCGATAGGATTAGATTGCTTATTACCACCGTTTTGTCCTTGTTGCGCCAGCGAGAACAAAGGATTTATGGCGGCTGCCGACAGAACGCCGAAAATCAATGAAGGATGTCTCATAATAAATAAGGTATATGGGTGAGGAGAATAGATTTAAGAGTGAGAACGCCGCGGTTCGCGCATTTCAATATGATTATAGCGCTACTTCACCGCCATTTTGCTCGGCAAATTTAGTCTTTTTCGCGCGAAGCGGCAAAAAATCGCCCTGCTAATTTCAAAAAATCCCGAGATAGTTTGCGTTCACAGTACTGTAACATTATCTTAACAGTACTGTTTAGTTATTGTTACAGTACTGTTTAGTTATTGTTACAGCACTGTTAACGATAGTCAAAACGATTGGAAGTGGATTTTGCGCGAGCTTTTTTGCCTTTTTCTCGGACTTTTCGGAATTTGTAACGCAAGAAATGCGGCGTAGCAGGCTTTTGGCAAAATTTGCGGTGCACATTGTCGTTAGTCCTACGTGAGCAGATTATGTTAGGAAAAATTTCTAACTTTGCATTCCGCAAGAACAAGCACACTATTTTGCCTCTGTCTTCTTTTTATCCAACAAGATTTATTATGGATTGGCTAAATACAATTTTACAACTGCCTCAAGATGTCTACGCACTGCTATTGATAGCAGTGATATGCGCCACGGGAATTTCCTTAGGCCGCCTGAAAATCCGAGGCGTGGGTCTGGGCGTTACGTTTGTATTCTTTATGGGCATCTTGGCGGGGCATTGTGGATTGAGGATTAATCCCGTAATCCTGCAATATGCCATGAACAGCGGATTGGTATTGTTTGTGTACACATTGGGATTACAGGTGGGCCCGGGCTTTATCAGTGCCTTCCGCAGAGGGGGCACCACATTGAATTTGTTGGCCTTAGGGGTAGTGATAGTTGGCACATTATTAGCCGTGGCCTGCTCGTGGGTTACGCCCGTGTCGCTAACGGATATGATGGGCGTGCTTTGCGGCGCCACCACCAACACCCCCGCCCTCGGCACGGCCCAGCAAGCCCTCTCCCAGATGGGAATGAACGATGAGGCGGCCTCCATGTCGCTGGGATGCGCCGTTACCTACCCGCTGGGCGTGGTGGGCGTAATATTGGCCTACATGGTATTGCGCTTCACCCACATAGGCAAGAAATCCACCAAACAGTCGGCGTCCGAGGAGCAGGAAAACGAGGCCTTTATCGTGTCTTTCCACGTCAAGAACCCCGCCGTGATGGGCAAGACGCTCAAGGAGGTGGCCCAGCTCACCGGCAACGAGTTTGTGGTGTCCCGCCTGTGGCGCGACGACAAGGTGAGCCTGCCCGATGCCACCACCATCCTCAAAGCCAACGACCGTATCCTCGTCATCACAAAGAAAAAAGATTTGGAGCGCCTCACAATCTTCTTTGGCGAGCGCGACAGCGATGATTGGAACAAGGCCGGAATAGATTGGAACAAGCTCGACCGCAATCTTATCTCCAAAAGAATTGTTATCACCAAGCGCGAAATCAACGGCAAGCGCCTCGGCGCACTGCAATTGAGAAACCGCTTCCAAGTGAACGTGAGCCGCGTGAAGCGCGCCGGCATGGAACTGGTGGCAACGCCCGATTTGGTATTGCGTATCGGCGACCGCCTCACTGCCATCGGCGAAGAAAAATCTGTGGAGCACGTGGCCAACCTGCTGGGCAACGTGGTGAAAAATTTGGACGAGCCAAACCTCGTGGCAATCTTCATTGGAATAATCGTGGGCGTGGCCCTCGGCTCTGTGCCCGTAACGATACCCTCGATGAGCGTGCCGGTGAAACTGGGGCTCGCGGGCGGCCCCATCATCATCGGTATCCTTGTGGGCGCCTACGGCCCGCGCTTCCACATGCTCACATATACCACCTCCTCTGTCAATCTGATGCTGCGCGCATTGGGACTGGCCGTCTTTCTGGCCTGCCTGGGATTGCAGGCCGGGCCCAGATTTTTCGATACCGTCATCCGGCCGGAGGGCGCAATGTGGGTGGCATTGGGATTTCTCATCACGGTGATGCCCGTGGTGGCGTGCGGCTGGCTGATACTGCGCTTCTGCCGATTGGATTTGGCTACGGTGGGCGGACTGCTATGCGGAGCGATGGCCAATCCCATGGCTCTGGATTATGTGAACGACACCTCCTCGTCCGACAAGGCCTCCGTTGCCTATACCACTGTCTATCCCCTGTGTATGTTCGCCCGCGTCATCCTCGTCCAGATGATTCTGTTGATGATGATATAGGAAAGTCCAAAAATAAGCGTGCCAAACCCGCCCTATTGGGGCGGGTTTTATACAAAGCAGCTGAAAAAAGTTCAGCATTTGGTAATTGTTGGTGTAGGAAAGAAAAGAACGCATTTCTTTGAGCCATATAGGAGCTTTCTTTGAGCCATATATGGGCTTTCTTTGAGCCATATAGGGACGGGAAACACGCCGCTACGCTGCTCATTCGCCCCTACAACGCCACAGCAAACGCATTTATTATTTTGCACGGCACCAATAATTAGAAATATAGGAAAGCCTCATGACCGATTAGGGATAAAAAAAGCCTGACCTCCAAAAATGGAAGTCAGGCTTTTGAATATCTTTTACTTTAGCGGGGCGAAAGGAACACACTCACGATAAAACGGAGCGCCCTACCCCACAAAGGAAATATGAAACCTTAAAATTCGGGCTCGGAATAGCTGGGCTCTATGCTCTCCTGGTATTCGTCCTTGCTGCCCACGATAATATCGCGGAACAGAGGCAGACCGGTGCCGGCGGGAATGAGGTGGCCGCAGATAACGTTTTCTTTCATGCCCTGCAGATAGTCTACGCGACCCCTAATAGCGGCCTCGTTGAGCACCTTCGTGGTCTCCTGGAAGGAGGCGGCGGACATAAAGCTGGACGTCTGAAGAGCTGCTCGCGTGATACCTTGCAATACCTGCGAAGACGTGGCAGGCATGGCATCGCGCACTTGCACTGTCTTGAGGTCGCGGCGTTTAAGGTAGGAATTCTCATCACGCAACTTGCGCGCAGTAACAATCATACCGGGCTTCATGGTCTGGCTGTCGCCACCATCGGTAACCACCTTCTTTCCCCAGATACGATCGTTCTCCTCCGAGAAATCAATCTTATCCACAAGGTCGTCCTCGAGGAAATTGGTGTCGCCAGCATCCATAATACGCACCTTGCGCATCATCTGGCGTACAATCACCTCAAAATGCTTGTCGTTGATCTTCACGCCCTGCAGACGATACACATCCTGCACCTCATTAACAATATATTCCTGCACAGCAGTGGGGCCCTTGATAGCCAGAATATCCGCCGGCGTGATAGAACCTTCGCTCAACGGAGTGCCGGCACGAACAAAGTCGTTTTCCTGCACAAGAATCTGGCGGTTGAGCGGCACAAGATACTTCTTGGCATCACCCACCTTTGGAGTTACGATAATCTCGCGGTTGCCACGCTTGATAGCGCCCATGGTAATCTCACCATCGATTTCACTAACCACAGCGGGGTTGCTGGGATTACGTGCTTCAAAGAGCTCTGTAACACGGGGCAGACCACCGGTAATATCGCCGGCCTTGCCTACGGCGCGCGGAATCTTCACAAGAATCTCACCGGGCTTAATCTCCGCTCCGTCTTGCACCACTACGTGGCCGCCGATGGGCAGGTTGTAAGTGCGGAGCTCTTCGCCATTGTCGCCAACGATATGGCAGACGGGCACAAGTGAGCGTTCCTTGCTCTCAGTGATAATCATTTCGCGCAGATTAGTGGCTTCGTCCACCTCCACACGATAAGTAACGCCTTCTTTGACACCCTCGAATTTTGCTTTTCCGGGAAATTCACTAACAACAACAGCGTTGAAAGGATCCCACTGGGCAATCACAGTGCCGGGCTCCACCACATCTCCATCATGCACAAAGAGATTGGAACCGTAGGGCACATTCTGGGTGGAGAGCACGATACCGGTGTTCTCGTCCACCTGACGCACCTCTGCCAAACGGCCCACAACCACCTGTCCGGGGGTGCCGTCCTGATTGACGGTGTCTACCGTGCGGAGCTCGTCAAATTCAAGGCGGGCCTTGTGCTTGGCTACCACCGTGGCATTGGCTGCAGCGTTGGAGGCAATACCACCGGCGTGGAATGTACGCAGAGTAAGCTGTGTACCAGGCTCACCAATTGACTGTGCGGCGATAACGCCCACGGCCTCGCCCAGCTGTACCATCTTACTGGTGGCAAGATTGCGGCCATAGCACTTCTGGCAAACGCCATGCTTGCTCTCGCAAGTCAATACGGAACGAATCTCCACCATCTCGATAGGCGAAGCCTCTATCTTGGCTACAATATCTTCTGTGATTTCCTCTCCGGCGGGCAGGATAAACTCGCCCGTAGCGGGATGAATGATGTCGTGAACAGACACGCGGCCTAAAATTCTCTCGCCCAGCGAAGAAATTATCTCGTCGCCGTCTTTCAAGGCTGTGCACTCCAATCCACGCAACGTGCCGCAATCCTCCTCGGTGATGATGACATCGTGAGCCACATCCACAAGGCGGCGGGTGAGGTAACCGGCATCGGCCGTCTTCAAAGCCGTATCAGCCAAACCCTTACGGGCACCGTGGGTGGAGATAAAGTACTCCAACACAGACATACCCTCCTTAAAGTTGGAAAGGATTGGGTTTTCAATAATCTGCGCACCTTCGGCACCGGCTTTCTGCGGCTTGGCCATCAGACCACGCATACCAGCCAACTGTGCAATCTGGTCGGCACTACCACGCGCACCGGAATCCAGCATCATGAAGACAGAGTTGAAGCCCTGATCGGCTTCCGTCATCTGTGTCATGAGGGTCTTCTTCAGTTTATTATTAACATGAGTCCATGTATCGATTACCTGATTATAACGCTCGGTGTCGGTAATGAAACCCATAGAATAGTTGGCAGTAATTTGGTCTACCTCGTCATTACCTTGCTGAACGATCTCGGCTTTCTCCTTAGGGATAATGATGTCGTCGAGGTTGAAGCTCAACCCGCCCTCATAGGCCATCTTGTAACCGAGGTTCTTGATACCGTCCAAGAATTTGCAAGCGCGATCCATACCCACGCTCTTGATTACCTTGGCGATAATATCGCGCAGCGATTTTTTGGAAATAATAGTATTGACATAGCCAATCTCATTGGGCACAATCTCATTGAAGATCACACGGCCCACGGAAGTCTCCACCAGGGTGGGCACCAGTTCGCCGGCATCGTTCAAATCCTGCACCTTCACTTTCACGATGGCGTGGATATCTACCTGTTTCTCATTATAGGCAATAATAGCCTCTTCGGGGCCATAAAAAGTGAGGCCTTCACCCTTAGCTCCCGGGCGATATTTGGTGATATAATAGAGGCCGAGCACCATATCCTGCGAAGGCACAGTAATCGGCGCACCGTTGGCAGGATTGAGAATATTATGGCTCTGAAGCATAAGGGTCTGTGCCTCGATGATAGCTTCGTTGCTAAGAGGAAGGTGTACAGCCATCTGGTCTCCGTCAAAGTCGGCATTGAATGCCGTACATGCCAGCGGGTGGAGCTGAATAGCTTTGCCCTCAATCATCTTGGGTTGGAAAGCCTGAATACCCAGACGGTGGAGCGTCGGGGCACGGTTGAGCAATACGGGGTGGCCGCGCATAACAAACTCCAGAATATCCCAGATAACAGGGTCTTTGCGATCTATGATGCGCTTAGCGCTCTTCACCGTCTTCACAATACCGCGCTCTATGAGGCGGCGGATAATAAACGGTTTATACAGCTCGGCAGCCATCAGTTTGGGGATACCGCATTCGCCCATATTCAATTCGGGACCCACCACAATCACGGAACGGGCGGAATAGTCCACACGCTTTCCCAACAAATTCTGGCGGAAACGACCTTGTTTGCCTTTCAGCGAATCGCTCAACGATTTGAGCGGGCGATTGCTCTCGCTCTTCACCGACGAACTCTTGCGGGAGTTGTCTAAGAGCGAGTCTACAGCCTCCTGAAGCATACGCTTCTCGTTCCTAAGAATCACCTCGGGGGCATGGATCTCTATCAAGCGGCGCAAGCGATTGTTGCGGATAAGCACACGACGATAGAGGTCGTTGAGATCGGAAGTAGCGAAGCGGCCACCATCGAGTGGCACAAGAGGGCGGAGGTCAGGCGGGGTAACCGGCAGCACTTTCAGCACCATCCATTCGGGACGGTTGATATTTCGGCTGGAACGGAAAGCCTCCACCACCTGCAGGCGCTTGAGGGCCTCGGTACGACGCTGCTGGGAGGTGTCATTATGAGCACGGTCGCGCAGTTCATAGGACATCTTATCCAAATCCAGTCCTGCCAACAAATCGTAGATGGCTTCAGCGCCCATCTTTGCGATGAATTTGGCTGGGTCGTTGTCGTCCAACTGGGCATTACCCTCCGGCAGACGATCCACAAATGTAAGATAGTCTTCCTCGGTCAGATAATCCAGTTTGCGGAGCACGCCCTCGTCCATCTTGCGAGTATCGTCCTCGCCTGTAGGAGCAAAGATACCAGGGTTAATAACCACATACTGCTCATAGTATATAATCTTCTCCAACTGTTTGGTGGGGATACCCAGCAGATAGCTCATCTTGCTGGGCAGGGTACGGAAATACCAGATATGAGCCACGGGCACCTGCAACGTGATATGTCCCGTGCGCTCACGGCGCACCTTCTTTTCGGTTACCTCTACACCACAACGGTCGCAGACAGTGCCCTTATAGCGGATACGCTTATATTTACCGCAATTACATTCATAGTCTTTTACGGGGCCGAAAATCTTTTCGCAGAACAAGCCATCTCTCTCGGGCTTGTAGGTGCGGTAATTGATAGTCTCTGGCTTGGTGACTTCGCCCCTGGAACGTTCAAGGATCTCCTCGGGAGAGGCAAGACCAATGGTTATCTTCGAGAACGTAGTCTTTGGTTTGGTTTCTTTCTTAAATGCCATGATATTTTATGAAGTAAAAGAGGTGTTTTAATCCAACTTAATGCTCAAGCCCAAGCCGCGCAATTCTTGCAGCAACACATTGAGCGATTCAGGAATGCCAGGAGCGGGAATGGGGTCGCCTTTCACAATTGCTTCGTAGGCTTTGGCACGACCATTCACGTCGTCAGACTTGATGGTGAGCATTTCCTGAAGCACATGAGCAGCGCCAAAGGCCTCCAAAGCCCAGACCTCCATCTCTCCGAAACGCTGACCGCCAAATTGAGCCTTACCGCCCAAGGGCTGCTGGGTGATGAAGGAGTACGGGCCAATAGAGCGGGCGTGCATCTTATCTTCCACCATGTGGCCCAGCTTAAGCATATAGGTTACACCCACAGTGGCTTTCTGGTCAAACTTCTCACCGGTGGCGCCGTCATAAAGCTGCGTGGAACCCAAATGCGGCAAGCCTGCTTTTTCTGTCCATTCCTCCAAGTCGTTTAGCGAAGCACCGTCAAAGATGGGGGTAGCAAACTTCACTCCCAATTTGGCACCGGCATAGCCCAATACCGCCTCAAAGATTTGGCCAAGATTCATACGCGAAGGCACACCCAGAGGGTTGAGCACAATATCAACGGGAGTACCATCCTCCAGGAACGGCATATCCTCCTGCCTTACAATCTTGGACACAATACCCTTGTTACCATGGCGTCCGGCCATCTTGTCGCCTACGCCAATCTTGCGCTTCTTGGCAACGTAGACCTTTGCCAACTGGAGCACGCCGGAGGGCAGGTCATCACCGATGGTAACCGCGAAATTCTTACGCTTGAGCTCGGCGTCCTTCAAATTATACTTCTTCAGATAATTCAAGATGAGAGCAGAGATGAGTTCGTTGGTATGATTGTCGTTTGTCCAACGGCTCAATTGGATAGACGAATAGTCAATTGTCTTGAGCAAGGCCTCAGTAAACTTGGCGCCCTTGTCAATAGCTGTTTCTCCCAAATTATTCTTTACCCCAACAGAGGTCTTACCCTCGGTAAGGATAAGGAGCTTAGAAATAAGGGTATTCTTTAATTCGGCCACGCCGTTATCAAACTCGTCTTGGATTGCCTGCAATTTCTTCTTGTCGTCGGCGCGAGAAGTACGTGTCTTGACTGCACGAGCAAATATGCGTTTATCAATAATAACGCCGGAAAGCGATGGGTTTGCCTTGAGCGATGCGTCTTTCACATCACCGGCACGGTCGCCGAAGATGGCGCGCAACAATTTCTCCTCGGGCGAAGGATCGCTTTCACCCTTAGGAGTTATCTTACCAATAAGAATATCGCCCGGCTCCACGCGAACACCAATACGCACGATACCATTTTCATCAAGGTCTTTGGTGGCTTCCTCGCTCACGTTTGGAATATCGGAAGTAAACTCCTCCTGCCCGCGCTTAGTTTCGCGCACAGCCAAGGAGTATTCGTCCACATGAACGGATGTAAGGATGTCTTCCCTTACCATACGCTCGTTCAAAACGATAGCATCCTCGTAGTTGTAGCCCTTCCAAGGCATATAAGCCACCAAAAGATTGCGTCCAAGAGCCAACTCACCTTGAGAGGTGGCGTAGCCCTCAGTGAGGATGTCGCCCTTCTTCACCTTATCGCCCTTATGACAGATAGGACGGAGGTCGATGGTCATATTCTGGTTGGTACGACGGAACTTGGGAATCTTGTATTCCTTCACTGCACTGTCAAAGCTGACAAATTCCTCGTCCTCTGTGCGATCATAACGGATGACTATCTTTGCGGCGTCCACATATTCAATAACGCCATCGCCTTCGGCCGTAATCATCGTGCGCGAATCCTCGCAAACCTGCTTTTCTATACCGGTGCCAACGATAGGTTGCTCTGTAGAAATCAAAGGTACGGCCTGACGCATCATGTTTGAGCCCATCAACGCACGGTGAGCATCATCATGCTCCAAGAACGGGATGAGGGCGGCTGCGATAGAGGCAATCTGCTGGGGAGCCACATCCATAAGCTCCACCTGTGATGGCGGCACTACAGGATAATCGGCATCCTGACGACATTTCACCACCTTGCGCACAAATGTGCCGTCTTCATTAAGCGGTGCATTGCCCTGGGCAATAACCTTGCCGTCTTCTTCCTCGGCAGAAAGATAGACAATGTCCTCGTTTTTCAGATCCACCTTACCGTCTTTCACCTTGCGATAAGGAGTCTCAATGAAGCCAAGGTCATTAATCTTTGCATATACGCAAAGAGAAGAAATCAGACCGATATTTGGGCCTTCAGGCGACTCAATCGGGCAAAGACGACCATAGTGAGTATAGTGTACATCGCGCACCTCAAAACCGGCGCGATCACGGGTAAGACCACCGGGACCCAAGGCAGACAAACGGCG
This sequence comes from uncultured Bacteroidaceae bacterium, assembly GCA_964596865.1. Taxonomy (GTDB): domain Bacteria; phylum Bacteroidota; class Bacteroidia; order Bacteroidales; family Bacteroidaceae; genus UBA6382. The sequence goes on along the minus strand of CAZQVW010000002.1, from coordinate 4,616 downwards.
CTTATGCGTTACCTCAGCCAAAGGATTGGTCTGGTCCATAAACTGCGACAAGGGGTTGGCGCCAAAGAAAGAGTTTATTACCGATGAAACCGTCTTGGCGTTGATAAGATCAGTAGGCGAAAAGACCTCATAATCCCTCACGTTCATGCGCTCGCGAATGGTGCGGCTCATACGAGCCAAACCTATAGAAAACTGGTTAGCCAACTGCTCGCCCACGGTGCGCACACGGCGGTTGCTCAAGTGGTCAATATCATCGAGCTGAGCCTTGGCGTTAATCAGCTTTACCAGATATTTGATAATCTCCACAATGTCCTCTTTTGTAAGGACACGAACGCTCATGTCTGTGTGGAGACCTAATTTATTATTGATACGGAAGCGTCCCACCTCGCCCAAGTCGTAACGGCGGTCGGAGAAAAAGAGGTTGTTGATAACCTCGCGCGCACTGGCATCATCGGCAGGATCTGCGTTTCTCAAAGAGCGGTAGACTGTATATACGCCTTCAATCTCGGAGTTGCTACTATCCTTCTGAAGAGTATTGAAAATAACAGAATAGTCAGTGGCAGACTCATCTTCTTTATGTAAGAGGATTTTTTTGGTGCCGCTCTCCAGAATTTTCTCGGCGTTCTCCTCGTCCAGCACACTTTCGCGCTCCACGATAATCTCACTTCTTGAGATTGAGGAGACCTCACCTGTGTCTTCGTCCACAAAATCCTCCTGCCATGTATTGAGCACACGTTCAGCAATCTTGCGACCAAGATATTTCTTAAGGTTGGCTTTGCTCACCTTCACCTCCTCGGCCAAATCAAAAACATTCAGGATGTCCTTGTCAGTGCCAAAACCAATAGCGCGAAGCAAAGTGGTTACAGGCAACTTCTTTTTGCGGTCGATGTAGGCGTACATCACATTATTAATATCGGTGGCAAACTCTATCCATGAGCCCTTGAACGGAATGATACGGGCAGAATATAGCTGGGTACCATTTGAATGGATGGAACTACCGAAGAATACGCCTGGCGAACGGTGGAGCTGAGATACGACAACGCGTTCGGCACCATTGATGACAAACGTACCATTGTCTGTCATATAAGGAATTGGGCCTAAGAAGACATCCTGAATCTGGGTGTCAAAATCCTCGTGATCAGGATCTGTACAATAGAGCTTGAGCTTGGCTTTAAGGGGCACACTATATGTGAGGCCGTTGATTAGGCACTCTTCCACACTATAGCGCGGCGGATCAATATAATAGTCCAAAAACTCCAGCACAAAATTGTTACGCGTATCCGAGATAGGGAAATTCTCCGCAAAGACCTTATAAAGGCCATCGTTTTTGCGCTGTTCGGGAGGGGTGTCTAATTGAAAGAAATCCCGAAAAGACTTTAGCTGCACATCAAGGAAATCCGGATAAGGCACCGGCTTTCTGATGGACGCAAAGTTAATTCTACCGTTAATAAGTTGAGACATAAAACGCTTTGTCGATTGAGAAAAAAATAGAGATGGAACTTAGAAAAGGAATTTCATCTGTTTTGCAAGCAGAAATCGTTCCTATACATTAGGACACAAAAAGGTTAAGAACCCCCTACCAGAGGATTCCTAACCGTTTAGTATGCTTTATAACGAGAGATTACTTAATCTCTACTTCACCGCCAGCAGCTTCGATGGCTTTCTTCAGAGCCTCGGCGTCATCCTTGGAAACGCCCTCTTTCACTGCCTTAGGAGCAGCGTCTACGAGCTCCTTGGCTTCCTTCAAGCCCAGGCCACAAGCTTCCTTCACGGCTTTCACAACCTGAAGTTTGGCTGAACCAGCGCTCTTCAATACAACATCAAAAGAGGTCTTCTCCTCAGCAGCCTCAGCACCCTCGCCGCCAGCTGCAGGACCGGCAACAGCAACAGCAGCAGCTGCAGGTTCAATGCCATAATCCTCTTTCAAAACGGTAACCAACTCGTTTACTTCTTTTACTGTCAAATTAACCAATTCTTCAGCAATAGCTTTAATATCTGCCATTTTTATTTCTAATTAAATGTTTATACAAATTGTTAATGATGATGCTCTAAGCAACACACCCTATTCGGCGCGCTCGCTCAAAGTCTTTAGGACTCCATGGATATTGTTTGCACCCGATTGGAGAGCAGACACAACATTCTTGATAGGAGACTGAAGCAAAGCCACAACATCGGCCACCAATTCGTCCTTGCTCTTAAGAGAAGCAAGAGCATCCAACTGGTCTGCACCAAAGAAACCGCCCTCGGCGTATGCAGCCTTAAGCCCCTTGATACCGGTCTTAGTGTTTTTCTTCAGCATCTTGCCCGGCACATTAGCCACCTCACTAAAGAGAATAGCCGTTGTACCTTTCAGCGAATCATACAGAGGGCTGAAATCTGTCTCTGCGGCATCAAGAGCTTTCTTAAACAGAGTATTCTTGACGATTACCATCTTAATATTCTGCTTAAAGCACATGCGACGCAAATCAGTGGTCTGCTGAGCATTGAGACCCTCAGAGTCTACAACATAGAAATGAGGGTATTTTTGAAGCAGTTCGCCCAAATTGGCTATAACTACGTTTTTATCTTCTTTTCTCATGATTGACGCGTTTGTTATTCAGTAAGAGTTTTTGGATCAACCTTGAGGCCTCTACTCATCGTAGTTGAGATGAAAACGCTCTTCATATAAGTGCCTTTGGCAGTAGCAGGCTTCAGCTTGATAATAGTGGAAAGGAAAGCACTGGCATTTTCAGCAATCTTTTCGGCAGGGAAAGAAATCTTGCCGATAGAAGCATGAACGATACCGCTCTTGTCTACCTTAAAATCTATCTTACCAGCTTTCACCTCAGATACAGCCTTAGCTACATCCATAGTAACAGTACCACTCTTGGGGTTTGGCATCAAGCCACGCGGACCAAGAATACGTCCCAACGGGCCCAGCTTGCCCATCACAGAGGGCATAGTGATTACGACATCAACATCAGTCCAGCCACCTTTGATCTTGTCGATATATTCATCAAGACCCACGTAATCGGCGCCTGCAGCCTTTGCATCAGCTTCTTTGTCGGGCGTACACAATACCAAAACGCGCACAGTCTTACCCGTACCGTTTGGCAAAGTACACACACCGCGAACCATCTGATTGGCTTTTCTGGGATCCACACCCAGACGGATATCCATGTCTACGGAAGCATCGAACTTGGTAGTGGTGATCTCCTTAAGCAGGGCCGCAGCCTCTGCCAAAGTATAGCTCTTCCCTGCTTCAATCTTCCCTGCGGTCAACTTCTGATTTTTAGTAAGTTTGCTCATTGTTTGAAGATTTTAGTTGTTTGCGGGAAATTCACCCTTAACGGTTATACCCATACTGCGGGCAGTACCGGCTACCAGTCGCATAGCACTCTCCACGGTAAAGCAATTCAAATCCTGCATCTTGTCTTCGGCAATAGCCTTGACTTGATCCCAGCTCACGGATCCAACCTTCTTGCGGTTTGGCTCGGCAGAGCCACCCTTTACCTTGGCTGCTTCCAAAAGCTGAACTGCTGCGGGAGGAGTCTTAATAACAAATGTAAAGCTCTTGTCAGCATAATAAGTGATGACAACAGGCAAAACCTTACCACCCTTGGACTGCGTGAGCGCATTAAACTGCTTGCAGAAGTCCATAATGTTAAGTCCCTTAGAACCCAACGCCGGACCCACAGGAGGAGAAGGATTGGCTGCGCCGCCCTTAATCTGTAATTTGATTATTCCAGCAACTTCTTTAGCCATTTTGTTTTAATATTTAATAGTTAGCGAGACACTTTGGCGTGTACGTAACATTACACACTAAAGTTTCTCAACTTGCCCGAAACCAAGGTTCAAAGCCGTCTCGCGGCCGAAAACCTTCACCAGCACCGTCAGCTTCTTTCTCTCCAAATTGACTTCATTGACAATTCCATTGAAATTGCTGAACGGCCCTTCAGTAACCTTGACCTGTTCACCTACCAAGAAAGAGACATCGGCGTTCAAATCCTCGTTCTCCTGCTCGGCGGCTCCCAACATACGGTCTATATCCGACTGCCTTACCTCCTCGGGGTGGTCTAAACCGCCCAGGATTCCAAAGACATTCGGCATATTGCGCAGGGTGGATGCCACCTCGCCGACCATTGCTGCCTGAACATACACATAGCCGGAGTACATCACTCGTTCGCTCACAACACGTTTGCCGGAGCGCACCTGCACCACCTTTTCCGTCGGCACCAGTGTCTGACCTACATAGCCATGGAGCAAACCTTTGCCAACAGCGGCATCGATATACTCCTTGACCTTAAGCTCCTTGCCTGTCATTGTACGAAGCACATACCATTTCATTTCTGCCATAGCGCCTTTCGTAAACACAGATTAATGAGGATAAATAGTAGTCATCACAAACTGGAAGACCTTGTCCATACAGAACACCACCAACGCAATGATTATGGAAGCTGTTAATACAACCAGAGCGCTGTGAGTGAGTTCTTTGCGAGAAGGCCACGTGGTTTTGTGGGCTAATTCTTCGTAAGAATTCTTGCAGTAGTTGATAAACTTCTTAAGCATACTCTTAATTATTTGGCACGGGAAGAGAGGCTCGAACTCCCGACACCTGGTTTTGGAGACCAGTGCTC
>CAZQVW010000001.1:24388-28239 GCA_964596865.1 uncultured Bacteroidaceae bacterium | reverse complement strand
CCTCTACCACAACACGCTTAATCAGATAGACGTTACCTATGGCATAGTAAACAGCATTGACGGGTATGACGAGATTTCCGGCACCACCGACTTTAAGGTGCAGATGCGCGACCGCGAGATTATCCGCTCGCCCAAGGATTTGGGATTTCCGTTGGTGAAGCCGGAGGAGATATACGGCGGCAGTACGGCACAGGAAGCCAAGCAGATATTCGACAACGTGCTGGACGGCTCCGGCACCGACTCGCAGAAAAACGTGGTAATCATCAATGCGGCCTATGCCATCAAACTAATCGAGCAAGACAAGTCCATTGACGAATGTATCGCCATCGCCCGCGAATCGCTGCTGAGCGGTAAGGCATTGAAGACGTTTAAGAAATTTGTGGAACTGAATAGTTGATAACCACCAATGGGCATAATAGGCCTACAGATGCCTATGTAGCCCTATTATGCCTATATTTCTAACTCATCTTCATTTATCTATCACAAGTATGTCTACCATATTAGAAGAGATATGCGCCCGCAAGCGCATCGACCTTGACAAAAAGAAACAAGAGACGCCCCCACGCGAACTATACCGGCGCGTGGAGCGCATGATTGAGGAGGAAACACCCATTCAGCGGGAGGGGCGCGACAAAAGACGGCTGTCCTCCGCTCTATTGGGCTCTGATACCGGTATCATAGCCGAATTTAAGCGCAAATCACCCTCGAAAGGGTGGATTAAGGAGGACGGCAAGCCCGAAATAATCCCGCCCGCCTATCAAAAGGCCGGTGCCACAGCCCTCTCAATCCTCACAGACGAGCCTTATTTCGGCGGTTGCAACGAATTTTTGGAGACGGCACGCCCACTGGTGAGCATTCCTATCCTTAGAAAGGATTTCACCGTGGACGAATACCAGCTCTTTGAGGCCCGACTGATGTGCGCCGACGCTGTATTGCTCATCGCTGCCTGTCTGAAGGAGGAAGAATGCCGCTCGTTGGCTCATACCGCCCGCGAATTGGGGTTGGAGACCCTTTTGGAGGTGCATAGCGAGCAGGAATTGGATTATCTCAACGACGACATCTCCGTTTTGGGCGTGAACAACCGCAATCTCCACGTCTTTCACACTGATATTCAGACGTCGATCGACCTTGCCCCGAAAATCCCCGCAGAATTTGTGCATATCAGTGAGAGCGGCCTTCACACCGTGGAGGATGTGAAGACGCTTCGCTTGTGCGGCTACCGCGGTTTCCTCATGGGCGAGCGTTTTATGCGCGAAGACGACCCGGGGGCAGCCCTAAGTAGGTTTATCAGCGAATTAAAGGGCGCATAGGGGCAGGCCCGGGCGTCAGAAAAGTCTATAACATTGCTCGATAAGGGCGGGTTTCATACTTATCTACACAAAAACAAACATCCCATGGTAATTAAAGTATGCGGAATGCGCGATGGCGACAACATCCGCGAAATAGAATCACTTGGAGTGGACTTAATCGGAATGATTTTCTATGAGAAATCGCCCCGATATGTGAGCGAGAAGCCCGCCTATCTGCCCCAGAGGGCCAAGAGTGTGGGCGTATTTGTGGATGCTGAGCCACAGGAAATCATAGCCCGTGTCCGCGATTACGGATTGAGCGCCATACAGTTACACGGGCACGAATCCCCAGATTATATCCGCGCCCTAAAACAAGCATTGGGCGAGGCCGGCATCGCAACGCACGCCTCCACACAGGCTAATGGCGAAAACAACCCCTCCTTGCCCGCAATAAAAATTCTGAAAGCCATCGGAATAAGCGATGAGCACAGTTTAGAAGGCCTGGATGCCTACGAAGAACTGATTGATGCCTTTGTTTTCGACACAAAGACCCCCAAGAAAGGCGGTAGTGGCAAGGCTTTCAACCATTCACTACTAAAATACTACCACGGGCACACACCATTTCTATTGAGCGGTGGGCTCTCGCTCGACAATGCTGAGGAAATCATCAAATTCCGCCATCCCGCCCTCTTTGGGCTCGACCTCAACAGCAGGTTTGAGATTGCTCCCGCCATAAAAGACCCCTCGCTCGTACAGAAATTCCTGAAATTAATCCGAACAAGGCAAGATTAGCCCCAAAAAGATAAAAACCAGAACAATACACCACCCTCCCTATTCCAACAACCAAAGTAAATACACTTTTTTCTATACATTATGAACAGAATTAACAAACTTTTCCAAGAGAAAAAGAGCAATATCCTTTCCATCTACTATTGCGCCGGCAGTCCAAAGCTGAACGATACCGTGCCTGTGCTCCGTGCGCTGCAGGAAGGCGGCATAGATATGGCGGAGATTGGCGTCCCCTTTAGCGACCCTATGGCCGATGGGCCCGTAATCCAGCAAGCTGCCACCAAAGCCTTGAAAAACGGAATGTCGCTGAAACTATTGTTTGACCAACTCAAGGACGTGAGAAAGGAAATCCACATTCCCTTATTGCTGATGGGCTATCTAAACGTTTTCTACCAATTCGGATTTGAGCATTTCTGCCAAAAATGCGCCGAAGTGGGCATTGACGGCGCTATCATCCCCGATCTCCCGTTCGACATCTACCTCAAGCGCTACAAAGCCATTGCCGACCGCTACGACATCCGCATCATCATGCTCATCACGCCCGAAACAGAGGAGGAGCGTATCCGATTGATAGACCAAAACACAGACGGATTTATCTACGAGGTGTCTACCGATGCCACCACGGGCGCACAAAACGCTTTCGGGCCCGCCACCATAGAATATTTCAGCCGTATCAAGGATATGCACCTAAATAACCCCACCCTCGTGGGCTTCGGCGTGAGCAACAAGGCCACACGCGAGGCCACTTGCACCTATACGCAGGGCAGCATCATCGGTTCCAAATTTGTGCGCCTATTAGAACAGAGTGGCGACCCCAAAAAGGCCGTCAGTGAACTGAAAGAAGCGCTCAGCAGATAGGGGTTATAAGAAATAATGAGCGGCCTCCTCACCACCATCCTTAACATTCTCGCGCCTCGCTTTTGCTCTATCTGCGGAAAACGACTAAAAACGGGCGAGAAGGGGCTTTGCCTCGAATGCCTGATGGATTTGCAGTTGTCGCCCTACTGCAACGGAGAGGCCGGCAACGCATTGGAGCGCCTATTCTGGCAGGGATTGCCCATAGAGCGCGCGGCAGCCCTGATGGTCTACGATACAAACAGCACGCAACGCAGGCTCGTCTTAGACATGAAGTTCCGCAATATGCCTAAGACGGGCTTTTATATTGGTCAGATTATGGCTCGCCAACTGATAGAGACGGATTTCTTTAAGGGCGTGGATGTGATTGTGCCAGTGCCCATTCCAACAATGCGAATGCTGAAGCGCGGATACAACCAAAGCGAGCAATTAGCGCTCGGCATAGCCTCCGTTACCAATATCCCGATTGACATGCGCTCTGTGCAACGCAAAAACTATAAGACACACCAAGCACGCCTGTCAGTAGCAGAAAGGGCCGACAACGTGAAAGGGAGTTTCTGCCTAACAAAACCACAAAGATTGGAGGGGAAACACATACTGATGGTGGACGATGTTATCACCACAGTGCGCACATTGCGCGAAATGGGGCGGACGATTGCCACAGTGCCGGGTGTGAGGCTGTCTGTTCTGGCCATGGCTGCCTCCAAAAACCTTTTCTACAACGTAAAGGCCATCAATCCGCAAGAACTATAATTAGGCTCGTAGCACCCGCCCGTTGATAGGTGATAAGAAAATCGGGACGGTGGCCGTTCTATCATGGCTACGAGATTAGCGCTATTGAGCACGCGGCTTTATTTCGTGGCTACGCGATTAGAAGAATTAAACACGCACCGTCGTTACGTGGCTGCGCGATTAGAA
>CAZQVW010000001.1:5447-24288 GCA_964596865.1 uncultured Bacteroidaceae bacterium | reverse complement strand
CGCGATTAGAAGAATTAAACACGCACCGTCGTTACGTGGCTGCGCGATTAGAAGAATTAAACACGCACTGCTGTTGCGTGGCTGCGCGATTATGACGTAGCAAAACGGCCATATTCTTTGTTATACTTTTACCTATCATTTTTGGCAGGACAATTGCCTGACATAGCGCAAGGACGAAATCTGTCTTTGCAAAGAGCACACACGCCATTGCCTAAAAGCGAATTTGCTTTAGGGCAATGGCTGGCGGCATCAGTTCAAAGGTAACGAAAAGGAACGACACAAAAACAGCCCTCATCACACTAAAAAAGCGGAAGCTCTCTCACGCCATCTTCCGCATCACAGAATCATTTTGAGGGGACGAAAGTCTCGTACGTACCATCATCGAAAAAGACACGTATCTCTTTAACTTGGCGCTGATGAACGTCAAAATTTTTTGCAGTCTCGATTTGCTCAATCACAGTTTTCGCACGGGGATGATTAGAACCGGAATATTGAGGCGAAGGCTTGCGCATATTCTGGAAAGAAATGACATCTGAAGGCTCCGAAGTGGGGGAGTCAAACAGCGAGGCCTGAGAGGGGGAGACATGCGTGTGAGTCTGTCCGGCAGGAGTTTCCACAACATCTTCACTCTCAGAAGATGGGAGGGTGGAGTAGGAACTATCGGCCTCAGGGTGGACATACATATCGCCTTCACCAAACATCAGCCAATTGATATTGATGTTTGGAAAAGCCTTGTGGATTCCTACCACATAATTAGAGGTGGGCTGGATGCGCTCGGAGTAGACACTCGACAAGGAGCCCGGAGCTACACCGATGGTCTTGGCAAATTCTTGCTGCGACATCTTGGTCATCATCTGTATCTGCTTTATTCTATCCTTCATAGTGGAAGAGGGTATTGCGTTGGAGGGTGAAAAATGACATGATTTTATCGATTACAAAATTAAAACAAAGATTTCAAACCACAAAGCGAGATTGATTTTAATTTTCAACGGCGAATAATTGTGATTTTCAATTCTAAATTTTAATACTAAAAGTACCAGAGCTGCTTATGACGCATTTTAATCTCCAAATCAGGCAAACGAGGGCAAAATCAGCGTTTTTCCTTTTCTTCATCTAATAAGACGTAAATACAGAGTGCCAACTCGTTATTTTCGCCACAAAACACATTTTTGCCTCAAGGCTGTCCAAATTGCTCGTTTCGGGCATAATAGTCAAAGAAACGATGTATCGAAAGAGTATAACGGATTGAGAACTCGGTAATTATGCAAAGCAAACACAGAATTAACAGTCTCTGTTTCAAAAATAGAAAGCAGGCGGTTTTGAAACTGAAACACCACTTTCAAATTCCAAAAGAAACAACCGCCACAACTCTGTAACGATGCGGTATTTTACGCACAAAATCGCACAACTCGGTTTTGAAACTAAAATTACAAAAACGAAAAGGTTAAATTTCGTTTAGGATGAAATTTCGGCAATGAAAATGGGAATTTTCCGGAATTTTTCCAAATTTCCAATCAATCGTGCGGACGGAGAAATCCACGCGATTTTCAGCGCTCGCAAAAGGGGGACAAACCGCGATGAGCACTAAAAAAGTCGGCCAAAAACTTTGTTTCTGCCGACTGTGGAAATAGAAAAAACGGAGCGCAAAAACGTGAAATTAGCGCTCCGGAAGATACAAATATCAGTGCAAAATAAAAAACGTGAGCTCCTTTAGCAGGTCGCCTGGGGCCACTTTGCTGCCTCCATAGCCTTTAGATTTTTCATCCGTGTCGCGAATGGCGGCCAAAATGGCGAGCACCTTCTTGGCAGAGTAATTTCTCATCGCAGGCAGGACATTTCTTTCCACCTGCCAGGGCTGCATCCCGATATACTGCGCGATGCCATTTTTGTCTCTGGCAGGAGAATAGTAAGCCATCATCAGTTGAGAGAATTGTCTGAAGAGCGAAGGCAGTATCATCTGTATAGGATTTTGCTTCGGGTTCTCATCAAAATATTTCGCAATCTGAAACGCCTTAAATGTGTCCTTTACGATGAGCGCATTGAGGTATTCGAAAATATTAAAATCCTTGCTCACTCCTATAATGCGCTCCACGATGTCGGGAGTGACGGCGGTCTGCCCTTCGGTGAGCGAGGCCACCAATTTGTCCATAGCGGAGTAGAGTCGTGTGAGGTCTGTGCCCACCGAATCGGCGATAATCGAGACCGACTTGTTGTCTATCTTGAGCGAGTGGTCATGAAAATAAGCAGAGATGAGCGGTGGTAGGTTAAAGTCCTTCACCTTGGGCGATTCAAAGACCACGCCCATCTGCGAGGCGAGGGTCATAAATTTCTTGCGGCGGTCGAAATTGCCCGTACGGTTTTCCAATACCAATACGGTGGAGGGCTGTGGATTGTGTAGGTAGTAGGCAATCTCCTCCACTTGGGAAAGATCTTGCGCTTCTTTCACCACCACCAGCATTCGGGTCCCCATTGGAAAACTGCGCGCAGCATTAATCACCGCGTTGGCCGTAGTGTCGGCGCCATAGAATGTCTGCATACAGAAATCGCGCTCCGCCTCCGGCAAAGCGTTGTTCACAATCTCGTTGTGGAGGAGGTCTATATAATAAGGCTCCGCACCCATCAGTATATAGATGGGCTTAAACTGGTGGGCGCGTATGGCCCGCAGGATTTCGCTTAGGGACTGTTCTTTTGCCATGAAGAAAAATGTTTTTTCGGACGACCGGCGCGGGCCATACCCTTCTGCGTTTGGCTATTTGCAGAAGACGGGTTAGAAATTCAGGTAATCCAGCGTCTCGGAGTGGTTGATAATCTGTTTGAGCACCCTAATGCCTGCGCGAACATGGGTGAGCGCATAGTGGGAGGTAACCATCTTGTCACTTTTGATAGTCTTCACTCCCTCCGGCACCATTGGGTTGTCGCTCACCAAAAGTAGGGCGCCCATAGGAAAGCCATTATAATCGGCGCAGGAGAAAAGCGTGGCGCACTCCATATCCACTGCCATCACTTTGATGCGGCGTAGATATTGCTTGAATTGCTCATCGTGCTCCCACACGCGACGGTTAGTGGTATAGATAGGACCGGCCCAATAGGGCAGGTGTCTATACTTCAACACCGACGAGGCTGCCCTTTGCAGCATAAAGTGGGGCAGCGATGGCACCTCTGGCGGGAAATAATCGTTGCTGGTGCCCTCGCCCCTAACGGCTGCGATTGGCAACAGAAACGAGCCCAGCTCCATTCCATCGGCCACTCCGCCGCATTTGCCCAAAAACAAACAAGCCTCGGGCTTTACGGCACCAAGGAGGTCGGCAATCAAGGCCGCATTGGGGCTGCCCATACCAAAATTGATGATGGTGATACCCTGCGCGTTGGCTGTACGCATATTGGCCTCGTAGCCCGGCGGCGTAACGTCGCCCTCCTGGCAAAAGAGGTCTACGTAATTATTGAAATTTGTGAGCAATACATATTTAGAGAAAGCTTTAAGGGGAGTGTTGGTATAACGCTCCAGCCAATTACAAGCTATTTCCAGCTTTGTATTCATCATTTTTCATTACTTTTGCTAACAAAACAACTCCGCGTAGACCAAAAAGACCCATACGCGGCCTATAAACTGCAAAAATAGCAAATGTTTTCCTTAAACCTGCCCCAAATAAAGGCAAATATACGTGAGGAGCGCGGAAAAACTGTGATTTTCGACCCAATCAGGCAGCGTTTCGTGGCTTTGACGCCCGAGGAATGGGTGCGCCAACATTTCACATCCTTTCTTATCCACTATTGCTCATTCCCCGCCTCATTGATGAGCAACGAAGTCGCCATCACTCTCAACGGAATGACGCGCCGGTGCGACACGGTGGTCTATTCGCGCAACCTCCGCCCGCTGGTGATTGTGGAATACAAAGCTCCCTCCGTAAGCATCACCCGCAAAACCCTCACTCAGGCTTGCACCTACAACCTTGTCTTGCGCGTACCTTATATAATGTTAAGCAACGGACTGGTTCATTATTGCTGTCATATAGACTACGCCACAAACTCCTACTCTTTCCTGCACGAGGTGCCAACCTACTCCGACATACTGGCAGGCGCCGGCGCTCCTCCATCATCGCCCAACCCTTATGCAGAGGGAAACACATAATGGGCGAGCCCGAATTTGTTGTTTACAATACTTTGCCAGCCCAGCAGAAAACGCTACTTTTGCATAAGGAAATAAACTATTGGGATAAAGCGCCTGCTCCTTGCGTTTATCGTAGCGATGGAGACGCACAAAGCCGGAAAGATTTCCCGAAATAATTCTTTACGCGACACACGCAACGCGACACACGCACACCCCAAGGCAATTTCCTTACTAAACAAGAAACATCCCCCCAACGAAAATTCTATTACAAAACTATATAATACAAGACTATGGATATTATAGCAAAACTGATTGAGCGCGCACAAGCCTGCAGGCAACGCATTGTCCTGCCCGAAGGCACAGAGGAGCGCACACTGACGGCCGCCGACCGCGCAGTGGAAAACAAAGTGGCCAACGTGGTACTGCTGGGCGAGCAGGACGAGATAATGGAGCTGGCCCAAAAGTTAGGACTGAAACACATCACCCCCGATCTCATCATCAATCCCCGCCTTGCCCCCGACCTTGAGGAATTTGCCGAAGCTCTGGCCGAGCTCCGCAAGCGCAAGGGCATGACCCTGATAGAGGCACGCGAGAAAGTGAAAGACCCGCTCTACTATGGGTGCATGATGATCAAGATGGGTAAAGCCGACGGGCAGTTGGCCGGCGCGCGCAACGCCACAAGCAACGTTCTCCGCCCCGCCCTGCAGATAATAAAGACCGCTCCGGGCATCAGTTGCGTGAGCGGTGCAATGATTTTGCTGACCAAGACCCCGCAGTATGGCGAAGACGGCGTATTGGTGATGGGCGATGTGGCCGTAACTCCTGTGCCCGATGCTCACCAATTGGCCGAGATAGCCGTATCCACCGCCCGCACCGCCAAGGATGTGGCTGGATTTGAAGACCCCAGGGTGGCTATGCTCAGCTTCTCCTCTTACGGTTCCGCCAAGCATGAGGTGGTGGACAAGGTGATAGAAGCCACCGCCATCGCGCGCCAGCTGGATCCCGACCTCCATATCGATGGCGAGCTTCAGGCCGATTGCGCCCTCGTGCCCTCCGTAGCCAAACTGAAAGCGCCCGGCTCGTCTGTTGCCGGCAAAGCCAACGTACTGGTTGTGCCCACACTGGAGGTAGGCAATATATCTTATAAATTAGTGCAGCGCTTGGGCGGAGCAGAAGCCCTCGGTCCAATCCTTCAGGGCATTGCGCGCCCCGTGAACGACCTCTCGCGCGGCTGCTCTGTGGACGATGTCTACAAGATGATTGCCATCACCGCTAATCAGGCCATCGCTGCAAAGAAGTTATAATATAATTTAGAATAGAGTAGATAGCAAGGTGATAGAATAGAGTAGTTTGTGGCCGCAGAGAAAATTGACAACTACCCTATTCTCCCGTAGAATTTTGAACCCGCCGAGACACCCTACTCTATTCTATCAACTAACAAACTACTCTATTCCATCAACTCTCATCCTACTCTATTCCATCAACTTCCAAACTACTCTTTTCTAAAATGAAAATCCTTGTATTAAACTGCGGTAGCTCGTCCATCAAATACAAGCTCTACGACATGAGCGACAAAAGCGTGCTCGCCGCCGGCGGCATCGAGAAGGTGGGGCAGCCCGATTCCTTCTACAAAATCAAAGCACCCGTAAAAGAGACCATCACCACCCCTATACCCAATCACGATGTGGGTGTGGAGCTCGTGCTCAAAACCCTCACCGACCCCGCTAAGGGCGTCCTCAAAAGTCTGAACGAGATAGATGCCGTTGGCCACCGTATAGCCCACGGCGGTTGCTTCACCAAGAGTCTGGAGCTCACGCCCGAGGTTCTGAAAGAATGGAAGACCTACGAAGATCTGGCCCCGCTGCACAATCCCGCCCACCTCAAAGGCATCAATGCCGTGACAAAGAAACTGCCACAGGTGATGCAAGTGGGAGTCTTCGACACATCTTTCCATCAGACCATGCCGTCCTACGCTTACCTCTACGCCCTACCATATAAATACTACGAGCAGTTCAGCATTCGCCGCTACGGATTCCACGGCACCAGCCATCGCTATGTGCTCAACCGTGCCGCCGAACTGTATGGCTTCGACCCCAAGGAGAAGAACGTCATCTCCTGCCATATTGGTAACGGCGCCTCCATCGCCGCAATTCAGAAAGGCCGCTGCATCGACACCAGTATGGGTCTCACCCCGCTGGAGGGATTAATCATGGGCACCCGCACCGGCGACATCGACTCCTCGGCCATTCTCTATCTGATGGATAAGTTAGGATTAAACACGCAGCAGGCTTCCGACCTCCTCAACAAGAAGAGCGGCATGCTGGGCATCACCGAGAAATACACCGACATGCGCGACATCCTCGGCGCCGCAGCCAACGGCGATGAGCGTTGCCAATTGGCCGTGGATATGTACAATTATCGCATCCGCAAATATGTGAGCGCCTACTACGGCATCTTGGGTGGCGCCGACTATATCATCTTTACCGCCGGCGTGGGCGAAAACCAATATGAGATTCGCGGCGGCAGCATGAAGGGGCTGGAGCATCTCGGCATCATCATCGACCCTGTTGCAAACAAGGCCAACCACTCGCAGGAGGGCATTATCTCCACTCCCGAGAGCAAGGTTACCGTCTGCGTCATCCCCACGGATGAAGAGCAGCTCGTGGCCAGCGACACCCAGGCCGTTTATCTCGCAGCAAAGTAGAGATTTTCTTTCGCAAGCGATTATAATCGCTCCCACAAGCGGGAAACAAACACACATTCAGCGTGTTTGTTTCCCGCTTTCTTTTTTGCAAGTGCCACGTAAAAGACAAGACAGCTAAAAAAGTCTTTACGTACACACGAACGACAGACAAGCCCCCGCGTTTTGCAACCGCCCGCATTCGGCCTACCTCTGAAATTAGCTCAAAATTCGCCCCATTTCGTTATTGTTTACTTGTTAAGGACCCATTTTTCTAACAATTTGTAAGCATCTTTTTTGTCAGCATCATTAATATTCATAATTTTGCATCATTGAAAAGCACAACTAATACAACACTAATATCTTAAATCACACAAAAACACTCGAAATATGAAACTTTGCAAATTCCTATCCCACCGCGGCGATAGTGCTTCATCCCGCAGAGACAGACTATTTGGTTGTTGTACAAAGCAAAGCCACTTCCGGGCGCTCCGCCACACGGTGAGCCGTTGCATAATAGTGATGGCAGCGGTAATTATTGGGTTCTCCGCTTGTTCTGACGAAGTAGACAGCAGTGATATGTACACCTTCACCGGTCAGACCATCACCACCTATCTTCAGGACAACGCCGACACCTATTCCAACTACGCCTACATCCTAAAAAGAGTGAAACTCAGTCCGAAATCGGCCTCCACCATCTCCGACCTCCTGTCCGCGCGCGGCAATTACACGTGCTTCGCGCCAAGCAATGAGGCCATACAGAGCTACCTGGACTCTATCTTTCATACCACCAACTACGACATCACCCAAATCCCCGACTCCATTGCCGAATACATCGCCCGCAATTCCATCATCGACACAGGCGATGAGGAAGCCTACCTCACATCCGGTTTCCAATCCGGCGCATTGGAGACCACTAACATGGACGACCGCTATATCACCATCTCCTTTGACACCGTGAGCGGGGGCAACGCCGCCACCATCGTCAATGAGCGTAGCCGCATCATCAATCCCGATGTGGAACTGGCCAATGGCGTCCTCCACGAAGTGAACCACGTGCTGGAGCTCTCGCAGGCCACCCTGCCCGCCCTGCTCCAGCAGACCGACAACACGCGCATCTTCTCTTACCTCCTTCAGCTCACCTCATGGGCCGACTCGATGCAGCGCTATCGCGATGACGACTACGAATACAACCACGAAGAATACGGCTTTGACCAAAACGGCGCGCAGGCTCCCAGTCCCGAGCACCGCTATTACGGCTATACCGCCTTCGTGGAGACCGACCAGACCTTCCACGACCATTGGGGCATCGACCTCCCTGTGGTAGACAACGGCGTGGTAACCAATATGGACGCCATCCTCGCCCAAATCACCCAGAAATGCGAGCAATATTATCCCAACAACTCGGCCGACTATACTTCGCAGGACAATGCTGTCAATCAATTTATCTCCTACCACCTGTTGCCCGAGCGCATATCCTATGATAAACTCGTAATCCACTACGCCGAGATGGGCTATTCCTATAAAAACCCCACCCAGCTCACCATCGACTGCTTTGAATACTACGAGACCATGGGCAAGCAGCGCCGCCTCATCAAGCTCACCGAGGGAGCGCAGACCAACGGCAAGCGCATCAACAGATATGTTTCCGAGCGCGACCTCAAAGACTACTCCGAAATCACCGTGCCATCCCCGGCGTCCTCATCAACGAATCCAACGGCTCCAACAGCTATTCCGCCCTCAACGGATTCTATTACACCATCTCCGAACCCCTCGTCTACACCGAGGACGTGGTGGACAAGGTGCTCAACGAGCGCATACGCTTCGACATCTCTTCCCTCCTGCCCGAATTGATGACCAACGGCTACCGCCGCCTCATGCGCACCGCCAATATCCACATCCCCAACGGCTATTTCAGAAACATCCATTTCGAGGAAGGGTGTAATTACACCTACCTCACCGGCTACGGTGCCACATGGCCCGACTTCCAAGGCGATGAGCACAACATCACCGGCCAGTATGATTTGACCATCAAGCTCCCGCCCGTGCCTTTCGAGGGCACATGGGAAATCCGTTGGGCCGTGCCCATCTTCGACAACCGCGGTATGGCACAGCTCTATCTCGGCACCAACCCCAACAACCTTACCGCCGTGGGTCTGCCCCTCGACCTCCGTCTGCGCCCCACCAGTTCAGTCATCGGTTGGGAAGCCGACACAGACGATGAAGCTCACAACGATGAAAACGACAAGGCCATGCGCAACCATGGGTATATGAAACCGCCTATGCACGATGGCATCACCTCCGGCGGCAATGTGGTGGAATCCCTGCGCAACACCACTACCTATCAGCAGTATCTGCGCTTGCGCAAAATCATCTGGACGGGCAATATCAAGCCCAGCGATGTGCTTTACCTCCGTATCAAGTCTGTCCTCGACAATACCGCCACCCAGTTTGTAATGGATTGGATGGAATATGCCCCCAAGAATATCTACAACGGCGTGGAGGCAGAGGATAAGTGGTAGACCAAAAGCCATTTTTTAGGAACAAAGATTATTTTTGACAATCAGAAAAGTATTGATTTAACCTGTAGGGGCGCGCAACCGCCCCCTACAGATTTCAAAGTAATGCGCCGTAACGCTAATTATTAACCACCTTACACTAAAAAAGTACGATAAAAGACTAACGCTCCCTTCGGTGCGCAGCAACGCTCCCTTCGGTGCGCAGCAGCGTTCCACTCGGTGCGCAGCAACACTCCCTTCGGTGCGTTAGCATTAGAGCGCAAAAAATTCCGCCCTGATGCTGAAAAAGCAGTTCAGCAACGGGGAAAAATAAAACGAGAACGAAAGTAAAAACAAGAATAAGTACGTTTTCAACCATGTAGGGGCGGATCAGCCGCAAAGCGGCGTGTTATCCGCCCAACAACCGGAACGGTTGGAAATAAATACGTGAACAAAGGTCAATCGTTCCGATTGCATTTAGAAATCGGAACGATTGTCGGGCGGATAACACGCCGCTTAGCGGCTGATCCGCCCCTACACGAATAATACTAACACGGTTTTACGCCTTACAGGACACCAATAAAAATCACTAATCTTGGTTGGCCGCCTTATTTACAAGAATTTGGCGACAAGAAACGGGGTGATTTCTTGTCGCCAATACTAAAAATTTCCATACGAGAGCGCGAAAAATTCCGCCCTGATGCTGAAAAAGCAGTTTCGCAACGGGGAAAAATAAAACGAGAACGAAAGTAAAAACAAGAATAAGTACGTTTTCAACCATGTAGGGGCGGATCAGCCGCAAAGCGGCGTGTTATCCGCCCAACAACCGGAACGGTTGGAAATAAATACGTGAACAAAGGTCAATCGTTCCGATTGCATTTAGAAATCGGAACGATTGTCGGGCGGATAACACGCCGCTTAGCGGCTGATCCGCCCCTACACGAATAATACTAACACGGTTTTACGCCTTACAGGACACCAATAAAAATCACTAATCTTGGTTGGCCGCCTTATTTACAAGAATTTGGCGACAAGAAACGGGGTGATTTCTTGTCGCCAATACTGAAAATTTCCATACGAGAGCGCGAGAAATTCCGCCCAGACGCGGATAATTCTATACGAGGGCGCGGATAAGGCTCTCCCTATCGCCCGGAAGCATATCTATGACGGGAATCTCTATCATTGTGTAGGCTCCAGCCGATTGGCGCACACTGGCGCGAGCCACGTTCACAAGCACTTGCGCTGTGAGGGCAGGGTTGTTAATCTTCATATCAAACTCGAAGAGCTGATTGTGGGTCTGACCGCTCACACCCTTGCGCACAAGGTTCACGCCGTGGCCCATATCATTGAGGGAGTCCACATTATCCACTTGCTTCACGTGCGTTTCATCATTGGTGAAGTAAGCATCTGTCTTTATCAGATGTTCTACCTCGGTGAAATCAGCACCGTCCTCCAATTCCACATACACCATACGCCTATGAATGCCCGTACCCACGGGGATAGTCATAGAAAGAGCGTCCTTCACGCCAGGGATGGCTTTCACGGCTACGGTGTGGCCCATTGAGCGGCCCGGCCCGAAATTGGTATAGGTGATACCCTTAGGGGCGAGGCTCTCCATCAATGCGCGCACCACCGAATCCGACCCCGGGTCCCAACCGGCAGAGATGATACTGACAGCGCCGTGCTTTTTGGCCTCGGCATCGAGCGTGCGCCTAAGTTCCACCACCTTGGGGTGGATGTCAAAGGAATCCACGGTGTTGATGCCCAAAGAAAGACAGTAAAGGGCATTTTTCTCTACTTGGCGCGAGGGAGTGGCAAGGATGGCCACCTGCACACCATCGGCTTGGAGCGAAGCGATGTCGTCCACCACCTTCACGCCCTCTAATTCGGCGGGGCGCTGGTTGGCGGGGGTGGAAAACAGGTGGTGGCTCACGATGCCCACCAGATGCATATCAGGGGCAGCACCCACTGCCTCCACTGCGAAACGTCCGATATTTCCGTAGCCCACGATGGCTACCTTGATCTTTTCCATTTTGATAATTGATTAGTTAATATTCGTATTATGAAGGGCGGGAAAGGATAGCGCCCTATTGATTTCATTAGTTCTTGCGAGGGGAAATAAAACCGTCAGAGCATTCTACTCTATTCTACATCCTACTCTATTCTATCAACTCGCAATCTACTCTATTCTATCAACTGGCATTCTACTCTATTCTACAAAAAAATCACCAGCCGGTTTGCTCCCAACCGGCGGCAGCATACCACGAGGTCTGCCGGAAATAAGTGTTGTAGGCAGAATATGGGTATTTATCGAAAATGCGGCGAGGCACAAACATCGATACGCCCAATACGTGCTCCTTATCCGTAAGCGGAACATAGAGCTCTTGGTTTCTATACGCCCCAATGGTGTAGATGTTGCTCACATGATGGAAGATAACGCACTTTTCCGCCTCCTGCAACCAACTCTTGTAATCATCGGCGGAAAGAATGATGTTCATGGCCGACCCCATATCAAAGAAATCGGGCATATCAAAGTAATCCGTGCTACTATAGGCTTGCGCATCGCTCAGATTGGGCTCCTGGCGGTTGGTGATGTAGCGCGAGAGGAATGTGCCGGTGGCGGAAGCAAAATTCTCTAATTCAGAAGTTTTGATGACAGAGATAGCCACGCCGCAATCGCCGTATTCCGAGCGCAAACTATGGCCGGTAACGGCGTCGGTGTTGTTGTTTTGCACTGCATCATAATAATATTGCGAGGCAATGAGGGTAACGTTGTAATCATTGGCGGGATAAACCATCAGGGCCTGGGGCAGGAGGTTCACATAATAGCCACCGTAGCCCGATGTGCTGGACGCACTGGCCACCACATAGTCCGTTACATTGCGCAGGTCGTAGGCCACCTCCACACACTGCATCAAGCAGGCGTCAAACAGGATATAATCGAAATGTATGCCGGATTGCTGAATGGCATTGGCCATATCGGTGATGTTCATCTGTGTGCCCATCTTTCCCAAAGCGTCAGTGTCATTCTCCATGTCGCCGTCCGGCCCCACGTCCACACCAAAAGCCGAGGGGGATTGCTCGTTGGTGGTGGCGGAAAGGGAGGCTTTTTGCCCAACGGCGGTATCTGCGGACGAAAGGCCCAATCCCGAAGATTGGAAATAGGCGGGCGAAGAGGCAGGATTGAGCATGGTGTTCTCCACGTTGGTACTGGGAATCCACCCGTTGCCATGACTCCACATCACCAGACCATAACTATTGGAGCGGTAATTAGTGGCAACATACCTAAGTACATCGCGCAGCGTGGCGGGGTCGCCGGAATTGGCATCATCGGCCCAAGTCAGGATTTTTTGTTCATAAGAACGCAGATTGCCCGTTGTTCCGGCTCGGTAATAGCGATAAACACGCGGGTTGTGACCGTCATCAATAAAGAGGAAGACATTGTCGCGCGTGGAGGTCATACGCATCACTCCGGCCACAATCTCGGCAGAATCCAAACGGGCGGCTCCGGCCTCGCCCAGTGAGTTTTGCGCAGCCATATACACAATCAGCGAGCGACGGTAGGTAACGGTGGAGTCCTGCCCATCGTTTTTCTTGGAATTATTGTCGGAATCGGAGCAGGATACTATCATTCCTGTTACAAACAGCATGATAACAGGCAAAAGCAGGCGGGATATTGTTTTGTTCATGGAAAACATTGAGTGAGTTCGTTGATTACTTTGGCGCATTGTTTGATTTGCTTGGCGCATTATCTAATTTGTTGAGCGTCTTGTCTAATTTCTTTGATGTCTTATCTAATTTCTTTGATATCTTGTCTAATTTGTTTGATGTCTTGTCTAATTTGTTGAGCGCTTTGTTTAGAAATGTGCGATTTTGATGGAGAAAAATTGCTACTGTATTATAAATAACGATTTTAGAAAGAATTTATTTTGTTTGCTTCTTGCCAAAAGCGGGATCAATGTGGATAAAAGCCGTAACAATAAACGTAACCGCGCAACAAGCCATCACCACAAGGAAGAAATGGCGGTAACCAAGCAAATCTTTTAGCCAACCGGAAAACATTCCCGGCAGCATCAATCCTAAATAACTGATGGCTGTGCAGATGGCGTAGTGACTGGTCTTGAATGCTCCCTGACAATAATAGAGCATATACAGCGTTAGCGCCGTGAAGCCCAGACCATAACCGAATTGCTCCACAAAAAGGCAGGCAATGATGATTAGCAGGTTGTTTGTGAGCGTGAAGCTATAGCCCAATACCTGCACTCCCCCCAGCGCCACTTCGGGCAAAGGCAATTCATAGCTCATATAGACATACACAAGGTCGGGCAAAGTGAGCGCCAACACAAACGGCCACAACCACCGCTTTAATCCGTCGCGCGCAGCCAGCCATCCGCCCACAATTCCGCCTCCTAATAGTCCGATAAGGCCCACCACGCCGTAGGAAAAACCAAATTCCTCCGGACTTAGTGCCATACCGCCCTGCTCCAACGGGCGCTGGAGAAAAGTGGTGGCCATCTTGGTGAGCATGGCCTCGGGAAAACGGTAGAGCAACAGGAAGAGCATGGCGAAGACAAAGGGCTTCAGCGGCATCTTGCCCACAAAAGACACAATCATCTTGCCCAATCCCTGCCATACCTCGCGCGCACTGCCTTGGCGGTTGCCATCATCGTGTGCCCGAGGCATAAAGCGCGAATGATATAGGAACAAAAGGATGAACAATCCCGCCAAACCATAGAATATCAAGCTCCAAGTGAACGCAATCCTATTAGGATAGACATGCTGAAGCACACCCGCCAGCGCCACCAGCACCCCCTGACCAAAAATGACCGCAATGCGATAGAATGTATTGCGGATGCCCACAAATAGCGACTGGCTATGACTATCCAATGCCAACATATAATAGCCGTCTGCCGCCACATCGTGGGTTGCGCTCATCAATGCCATCAGAAAGAAGCACGCCATCGTGCCTTGAAACCACAAGGGCGTCTGCAAAGTGAACGCCACGCCCGCCAAAGACGCACCTATCAATATCTGCATCAGCAAAACCCACCATCTTTTGGTCTTTATCAAATCCACAAACGGGCTCCAAATCCATTTCAGAATCCAAGGAAGTTGCAGCCAGCCGGTATAGAGCGCAATATCGGTGTCGCTCAGTCCCATTTGCATGTACATCGTTACGCTTACCACCGTTACCAGCACATTTGGCAGCCCTTCGGCAAAATAGAGCGTGGGCACCCAAGCCCACGGCGAGCGCAGACGCGGTTTTGGGGCGGTTTGTGAATAGTGTTTACTCATATTATAATCGTGTTTACTCACATTATTTGGCAGGAATTTGTGAATTAGACAAGGCGAGGACGGTGTTAGGGTAGTAATGCTGCAGGATTGTTTTGTAATCGTAGCCGCGAGAGCCCATCACGGCGGCGCCAATCTGACACATGCCCACGCCGTGGCCCCAGCCTCTGCCCTTAAGGATAAAACCGGCGGGAATAGTGCGGGCATCGGCCATCTGCGCCGTCGCACTGTCCTGCGTAACCGCAATATCGGCATTCGGTTTTAAGGATTCGGGCGCCTGCGTAGCAGCTATGTCGGTACTATGTTCTAAAGCATTGCTATTCAGGGTCTCCACCTCGAAAGCGGAACTTAACAAATGGCTTTCCGACAGGGTTTCGCGGATGAGCAGTTCCTTACCAATCTTAATAGTTCCGTTTGTGCCCTGGATTTCCAGCATACTGATGCGCCCGCTCGGGCCACGCCTCAAAGGAATTAATTGCAGAATCTGCCCGAGGCCGCGATGCAACTTCTTTTCTATCAGGGAAGAGATTTCTGATTGGGAATAGCGGCGCTCCCATCGGAAGAAATCGGTAGTGAGCAGGTCGTAGTCCTTCATCACTTGCTTCAGCACGGCCTCATCTTTGGTATCGCAGAGTATAGACCCATCGCGGGGGTCGGTATCCGCGATAGAGTGGAGATAGGGCACATCCTCGTCCTGCCAACAGGTAGCGAACTCCTCGGTATGCCCGCCACAGCACTTGGAAAAGCGGCAATCGCACACCTCGCCATCATAAGTGAGCACCTGCCCCTCGGTATCGCAGACTGCTTTCACGGCCTTTTCGTTTGTGATGGCCGTGATGCCCTGATAGCGCTGACAATGGTCGTCGGCACAGACGTCATAGAGCGTGTGGGCGGTGTGATCCTCCCATCTGATAATGGTGTCGGGCGTCTCGAGCGGCGGCGATTGCGATTGTAATTGAAGCGATTGCGGTTGTGATTGAAGCGATTGCGGTTGTGTTTGCGCTATCTTCGCCGGCGTTTGCGCCAATGCTTGTCTATGCGCTTGATTGCCCATTATCTGGCGCACAAGCCACGAGCGACTGATTACCGCTGACGCCTTAAGAAACTCTATTGACGCCTCGGCGCTCATCTCGCTGCTCACCACCGACTTCAGATACTCTTCTATCCCGATGATATTGACTGCAGTGAGCGCCTCGCCATCACGGATGATTTTCAGAGAGCCGCGAAAGGTTTGGTCTTGCAGTTGTTGCCAATGATATTGCTTGCCAATCACCACGCGGCGCAGAGTGAAGGTGCAGTCGTTGGCTGAAGGCGTTAATTCGCAGGGGCGAGAGATTACAATATCCTCTTCTGGGGCGCAGGGATTGCCATCGCACACCCAGCGCCCGTGGAGGCATACCGTGATAGTGGGCGCTGTGAGAATGCCCACGCGAACAGTGGAGGGAACGGGGCGGGCTTTTGTCATTTCTTATTCAGTTTATCCACTACCGCCTCCAATTCCTTTTCGCCCAGCCCCACTTCCTCCAATATAGAATAGGCCATCGTGAGCGTTAGGCGCTTGTAATCCTGTTCGCGCACGGTGATAAGCAGACCGGCCATGTCTATTGCGCCCGGGGAGATGAGGATTTGCTCATCGCCCTGCAGGTAATAGCAATCGGGGCGGTGTTTGGAGCGCGGGATTACGATATATGTGGGGTGGCCGTCCCTCTCTTCATCGCAGAAACCCAGCAGATTAAACCGAGGTTCGTTCTCGCCGTCCACCATGGGCAGTGCGCTAACGACCTTTTCGGCCGCAACCACGCTTTCGCAAATAAGGGCGGGGCAAGGGTACTTGGTGGCTATATATATTTCGGGGGCAATTCGTTTGCGCTCGTAGGTCTGCAGGTGTGCAAGGGGAATTTCGCCATTCTTCCCAATCTGGAAATGGAAATGATCGGGCGCGGAGGCGCCGCATTGCGCACCGTTATAAAATACCACATACCCCCGAAATTTCCTTACCAGTTTATCCAAATCCTGATAGTGGCCAGCCATCAATTGTGGCTCATGGGCGCACAGGGGGAGGGTGAAATGTTTGGGCAGAATGGGGTAAGGGTTGATACAGAGCTGATAGCGATTGTGATAGGCGGCGTGGAGTTGCTCTTTGGGCTGAAGGTCTTGGCAAAGGAAGCACGGCCGCTCACTAATACTTTGTTTATCCACCTTGGCGGCGGTGGAACGGACGCGGGCGGGGTTGTATTGCGCCACAATCGTGGGCATGACAGGTTTGGAGGAGGGAGGCGTCTCTCCCTTCACGGGCACAAGGCGCTTGCGCTCCACCTTGCTCTCCAGTTCCTCAAAGCGTGTCTTCACTTGCGGCCACACCGATAGTTGTATCTCGTAGAGGGATTCCAGTGTGGCGGCATCAATCTCCTCGTTTATCAGTTTGGCGCGATAAAGAAGTTCCTGCGAGCGAATCCAGTCCTTATAACTATTGTTGCGGTTGGTCTTTTCTATTGACAGAGCGGCATCGGAATTGCCCTCCCAGCGGCGGCAGAGGTATAGGCTCTCATATATACGCCCAATCTTGTATTGCGAGGAAATCCTAAGCCCCACAGCGTAATCCTCACCGTAACTGACGTTAGGGAATCCCACCTCTCGCGCCACCGGTGTGAAGAACGCCCGCGGCGCGCCCAACCCGTTGATGCGCAAAGCGTTGTTGGGCCCGTTCAGGTCCGTCCATTCCTTGTGGTCTATCAGTCCGGGCGGCAGGGGATTAAGTTTAAAATCCACCAATTGGTAGGAGCCAATCACCATTGCGGCCTTTGTCTGGCGGAATTTATCCACTATTGCCCTCAACATGTGGGGCGAGGAATAGAGGTCGTCGCTATCCAACTGTACAGCGAATTTGCCGCACCTCGCATCTCTTATTGCCAAATCCCAACAGCCACCTATGCCGAGGTCATCCCGCTGGGGCAGGAGGTGGACAACGCGCTTGTCCTGTTCCGCCAGCCGGTCGATTACGGCGGGGGTCTTGTCGGAGGAATGATTGTCTATCACGATTACATTGAACGCGAAATCCGCCTCTTGGCTCAAGGCCGAGCGGATGGCATCGCCAATAGTCTTTTCCCTATTTCTGACAGGGATAATCACACTGGCCTCTACCCCACTCTCCCATTCCATATCCACATTGGCGCACCTCTGCATATCCGGCGTAATGCGCAGGTCGGTGCCATGATTTTCTGAAAGCGGAGAAGAACCGCCATCTTTCCATGCGCCCCCGCCATGCTCACTCTTATCGCCCAGCCAAGCGGTGAAAGCCTGCTCCATCTCCGTTTGCACTTCCCTCTGCGCGGGATTGACGTAATCGAATTGTTTCTGCCCACTTAAGCGGAGGTCGCTCTCCTGCTCGGTGTAGAGCATTTCGGGGATGTGTATTTTTTCCTTTGCATACAGCCACGCATGATAAAGGGCGGCGTAGGTATAATCACTCTCCTTGATTTTTCCACCAAACAAGAGCACACCTCCGAAATCAAAATCATTGCGCACAGACCCCTTCTGCCAATCAGTCAGTGGGTGGGCGAGCATCTGTCCGCCCTTCACCTCGTAATGGTCGGCATACACCAGCGTGGAGCAACCTTGCATCACCGGCGCTTGCAAGCCGATGGCCGCAATCATTCTCTCCACCATCCCGTAGCCAACCTGCAAAGGTTCGCTCTTGGTGTACAGGAAATTATACGTAGCGTTGTATGAATTTATCTTGCGGATGATGTTGCCGGTGAAGAAACGCTCCTCCACGTCCACCACCTCCACGCCGACCATCTTTGTCAGCGCGGAACAGTCATCGCCGCCCTTGTTTTGGAAGACCACTACCTTATTTATATAAGGAGAGGGCGTCTCAATCTGGGAGACAGACTGGTTAATCTGCCGGGCAGGCACATTAATCTGCTGGACAGGCACATTAATCTGCCGGACAGGCACATTAATCTGCCGGGCAGGCACATTAATTGATGAAGCAAGCGTCTTACCGCTTTCTTTTAGGGATTTCAAAAATCCCAGCGTGTCCTGCGTCCGCCTATTGAACAGGAAAAATATCGAATTAGCCATATCAAATTCTAAATCATCGGCAAAATTACAAATAATTGCGATTTTTCGCTGGCGCACCGAACGGTTTGTTGCTGCGCACCGAAGGGAACGCTGCTACGCACCGAGGGGAACGCTGCTGCGCACCAAAGGGAACGTTGGCGGTAGCACGAGAAAATTTTGCCTCAAATGGGGGAATGTTTG
>CAZQVW010000001.1:2898-5347 GCA_964596865.1 uncultured Bacteroidaceae bacterium | reverse complement strand
AATGTTTGTATCAAGTGGGGAAAAAGCGGCGTCTATTGGGCCTCGGCGGGCGAGGGCTCGTAGGACGGTGCACTACTGTTTACACTCAGGCGGCGCAAGGAAGCCTTCTCGCCCACCAGCCAAAGCGTGTCGCCACTATGAATGACACGGTCGGCAACGGGCAGGATAATATTGCCGCCATCGTCCTCAAAACCAATCAGCATGCACTCGTAATCCTCGCGCAAACGACTATCCTTTACGGCCTTACCGCAAAGGAACGACCCTTCACTGATACGGACGGAGGTGAGCACGAGCTCTCCTTGGTCGGTGGGTGAGGCGGGGGCGTAGACATCGCCCTGCACCCGCTGCGTAAAGGTCTTCAGGTCAGCATCAGAGCCAATCACCTGCAATCGGTCGCCCGGGAATAATTCCGTCATGGCTCCCGGGATATTGATGCGCCTGCCACTGCGCACAATGGCGGCCACCATCACTCCATCCTTGGAGGCCAGACTCAATTCGCGCAGAGTATGGCCCGCCAAAGTGGTATTCATCGGCAAATCCACCATGGCCAAATGCACATCGTGGGTGAGGAGCTGGCGCGCATAGCCGGGCGCGGCCTTTCCGGAGCGCTCGGCATAGATTTCGCGCGAGCGGAGGTTGTGGAGAAAGAGGTCTTCCAATCCCTTGCTGCGTCGCTGAATGCCGCGAGAGAAGCATATCAGTGCCACCAACACAAAGCTCACCACCCAATGCAACAATGAGGAGTAGGGCGACAGGTAATTAATAAGGTAGAAGGTGAAAGCGGTGGCTATCACATAGCGCACCAACACTGTGAACAGCAATAACGGACGATTGCTGCGCCTTTCCGTCCAAAGAGCCTGAAAATCATCACTGTGATTCTTGCGCATCACGATGGCGCGCAAGAATAACGAAATAATAAGGAAGGTAACCACGCCCGTAAAGATGTTGCCCGGCCAATGGCCCAGCAATTTGCGGGCAAGCGGCAGCAAGGTCGATAAACTGATGCCCAATACCGCCACACAAAGAAACGAATAAGCCACCGTCTGGCGCACAAGGGCCATCAATAAGCGGTGCCAAGTGCTCTCACTGCCAATGGAGGAGAAACTGCCACCACTATTGAGAGCGCGGTCAAGGCGATGGGGCAGGTGCTTTTCCACCACATCATACGCATGAGGGGCCAGCCTAATCATATAGGGCGTAAAGAACGTGGTAATCACGCTCACCGCCACCACCACAGGGTAGAGAAACGAATCCGTAACCTTCAGGCTCACGCCCAGCGAGGCAATAATAAACGCAAACTCACCAATCTGCGCCATGCAAAAGCCGCATTGCATCGCCACCCTCAACGGTTGGCCCGACAAGAGGAAGCCCGCCGTGCCGAAGATGGCCTGACCAAAGATTATTATCAGTATCAATACCAGTATCGGCAACCAATATTGCGCTATAATCTGCGGATCCACCAGCATTCCCACAGATACAAAGAATATGGCGCCAAACAAATCCTTCACCGGCGCCACTACCTTGTTTATCTGCTCCGCTTCCACCGTCTCGGCCAAGATACTGCCCATCATAAACGCACCAAAAGCCGAACTGTAGCCCATGCTCACGGCCAATACCACCATCAGAAAGCACAATCCCAAAGAAAGGATCAAAAGGGTCTCGTCTGTCATCAGCGAGCGCACCTTTCTTAAAAATGTGGGCACAATAAAAATGCCTACAATAAACCAAACCACCAATACCAGCGCCAATTTCAGCAGACTAATGGCCAATTGCCCGCCTTCCAAGCTGTTGCTCACCGCCATGGTGGATAATATCACCATCAAAAGGATGCCCAGCATATCCTCCACCACCAATGCGCCCAATACCGACGATGCAAATTTCTGTTGTCTCAACCCCATGTCGTCCAAAGCCTTGTATATCACCGTGGTGGACGACATCGCCAGCATTCCGCCCAAAAAGAGACTGTTCATTCGGCTCCATCCGAAGAAATGCCCCGCAATAGAGCCCAATCCTATCATACAAAAGATAATTGTGCAGGCTGCCACCACGGGCGAGGGGCCCATCTTTATCAGTTTTTTGAACGAAAAATCCAATCCTATCGTAAACATCAAGAATATCACGCCGATGTCCGCCCACGTGTCCACGCTCTGAATGTCGGCCACCGAGGGAAATATCTTCAAGTGGGGCCCGCAGATAAATCCTGCCACGATATATCCCAATATCAGCGGTTGCTTCAGTTTCTTAAACAAGAGCGTAACCACTCCGGCCAACACCAGAATGAGCGCAAGGTCGTGTACGAGAGAAGGAAGGGAGTCCATAGGTTATTAGAATTGGGATTAGGTAATTATAATGGGAATTAGATAGTCTATTCTGGGAATTAGTTAGTCTATAGTAGAAACCAAGCCGTCTATTCTGGGAATTAGTTAGTCTATAGTAGAAACCAAGCCGT
>CAZQVW010000001.1:0-2798 GCA_964596865.1 uncultured Bacteroidaceae bacterium | reverse complement strand
CCGCCTACCGAAAGGGAACGAAGCTCTACCGAAGGGGGATAGCCGCCTACAGCTCCAAATCCACGTCAAAGAGTTCGTGCCAAGGCAGACCTTGCTTATTCAGCTCGGCCATAAAGGGATCGGGGTCGAATTCCTCCACATTATGCACGCCGGGCTTTTTCCAAAGACCCAGAGCAAACATGCGCGCCCCGATAGTGGCCGGCACACCTGTGGTATAGCTCACGCCCTGCATGCCGGTTTCCTTATAAGCGGCCTGATGGGAGCAGTTATTGTAGATATAATATGTGTGCTCCTTGCCGTCATTTCCAATTCCTCGGATTCGGCAACCGATACTGGTCTCGCCATCGTAGTTTGCACCGAGGTCTTGCGGATTAGGCAACACGGCTTTCAGAAATTGCAGGGGCACAATCTTCACGGTGGCCATCCCTGTGCCATCGGCTTTGGGAGCAGTGTATTCCACCTCGTCAATACGCGCCATACCGATGTTTTGGATTACATCCAGATAGGTGAGGTATTGTTTTCCGAAGGTCATCCAAAATCTTGCCCTCTTGATAGTGGGGTAATTGATGACAAGGCTTTCGATTTCTTCGTGGTGGAGGAGGTAGCTCTCGCGCGGGCCGATATTAGGATAGGTGAGCGGTTTGTGTATCTCCATCGGTTCGGTCTCAACGTACTTGCCGTTCTCCCAATAGAGGCCCTTTTGCGTGATTTCGCGGATATTGATTTCGGGATTAAAGTTGGTGGCGAAAGCGTGGTGGTGATTACCCGCGTTACAATCCACAATATCCAAATATTGAATCTCTTTGAAATGATGCTTGGCGGCATAGGCGGTGAAGATGGAGGTTACGCCCGGGTCGAAGCCACAACCGAGGATTGCCGTGAGGCCGGCTTTCTCGAAACGCTCCCTATAGGCCCACTGCCACGAGTATTCGAAATGCGCCTCGTCCTTGGGTTCGTAATTGGCTGTGTCCAGATAGTTGCAACCGGTCTGGAGGCACGCCTCCATAATCGTGAGGTCCTGATAGGGCAAGGCCAGATTCATCACGATGTCGGGCTGAAACTCCTTAAACAGCTTCACCAACTGCTCCACATCGTCGGCGTCCACCTGCGCGGTCTTAATATCGGGCCTGCCGATGGCCTTGACGATATTATCGCACTTGCTTTTCGTGCGACTGGCAATCATTACTTCCTGAAAGACGTCTTGGTTTTTAGCCACCTTGTGCGCAGCCACGGTAGCCACACCGCCTGCGCCGATAATCAATACTTTAGCCATACTATTGGTGTTATTATTTTTTTGCGGGCAGGTATAAAACCTGCCTCTACAGTGTTTATCATTTTCACTAACATTTGCGCCGCAGCGTTATTCCAGTTCATCGCCGCGAATGCCCATTGCAGCCATCAGAGAATAGCTGAGCATCTCCTGCGGGCAGCGAAATCCGTTGGCGTCTCCGGCGGTAAAGAGGAGTATATCCTGCTGGCGCGTAGCGTGGTGCAGTTCTTGGCGCACCTTGTCGCCATACGCCCACAGGTCGCCCACGAGGAGGAGGTGGGGTTTCTTCTCATCTCTGAGCATCACGCCCAGACTCTCGCAAAAGAGGTCGCCCATGGTGGTGAGCGAGGGCTCCACCTTATTCGATGCGAACAGGTATTCGGCTATGCGCGTCTGGGTGGCGGTAGCGTTGAGCTCCGTATCCAGATGTGCGGGCAGGCAGTTCTTCATTTCGCCCTTGCCCTCGGAATAGAGGAATATTACCTGCACCGTTGGGAGCTTGGCGTCTTTAGCCTCGGACTGGAGCTGGAGGCCCAAGTCGTTTTGCGCATCCAGCATCAGGCAATCCACCCAATGCACGATGTCCAGTTTGTCGATGCGGCGCTCCAGCATCCGTTCAAAGTTCACAGACAATTCAAAAGCCAACCGGTCGAGGAAGTCGGCGTCTACGAGGATAGTGGTCATCTCAATATCTTTTTGGTAGCCGGTGTGAGGTAGAGCCATACTTTTTGCAGGGAGAGAGAGCCCAAGGGCTGCCCTTTGTCGGGCGCGGCAATCTCGCCTACGCCATACGAGAAAACGAGCCCGTCTTTGGTTACAGCCACGGGGCCCGCTGGCAGGGGGAAGGTCTCCGCGCTCTGGGGCGCATCTTTCAGTTGGGCGCGCAGGTTAATCCAGTCTCTCACGCCGAAGAAACTCTCCAAGCTCCCTGCCACCGCCTTTTGGAAGCGCGCCTTACTCTTCTTTTGCACTATCGATGCCCAGTCCAACGTCTTGCCCGACGGTTTGAGCAGTGATACAAACATGGTGTGCTGACCTCTACTGTTGTTTTGGGCATACACCGTTACCTCCACGCGAAAGGTAATGAGCTTGGCAGTTTCATACACGCGCAGCAATGACAAATCCAATGTCAGTCCGCCGGAGGCTTTGCCTGCATTCACGGCGGCCAGCATACGGCGGAAGAATGCCGTCTCCACACTGCCTGTTATCACAGTGGCATCGTCTTGTGGCGAAGTGGCGGACAGCAATGTGGCGCCTGTGGCCACTTGCACCGCTTTGTTCACGGCCTCCCCCACCCTTACGCTCAGTTCATCCAACAGGGCTTTCGTGCCGCCCACGGGGATTTGGGCGTTGAGGTTGCATTCCACTGTTCCGCGCCCGTATGGGGCCACCATCGTACTCGTCTTTTGCGCAATCATCAATGTGTCGCCACCGGCGCCATACATTGGCACCATCCCGCCACACATTATTAATATAAGGATACACCTTATTAATATAGACCTACCTCCTATTAACGTAGCCCTACACC